>CAIQJD010000779.1 GCA_903872005.1 uncultured bacterium
TCATCGCACGGCGCTTCGTTTTGTCGGAGACGGGACATGCTGCGGGCAAAATCCCCGCCCGCTCACACCGATCGCGCCGGCGCGCTCAAGCCGTCACCGCATAGATATTGGCGGCCCTGAAATAGAAACGCATGCGCGCCTTCTGCCCCTGCAATTCCTCCGCCGTCTTGCCATCCCAGCGCAGCTCTTGCGCCAGGGCGTCCAGCGGCGCCTGGAAGATGCAGCGCTCTTTCTCATAGCCGGGGATGACCCGGTCGCAATCGTCCATCAGCTCGACCATGAGATAGGCTTGATTCTGCCAGTTGGCGTACTGCGCCCCGGGAACCTGCGCGTTCAGCTTGAGCGGCGCGCCGGGGAGGGAGAAGAGGACCGTCTCGAAGATGCCATTGGCGCGGGCGGTGACGTAGGTGATGCGGTCTTGCGGCATGCCCCAGAGAGAGTCCTCGCTGCGGAAGAGCATCTGGCCGGCAAGCACCATCGGATTGTGCAGGATGAACACCTCGCCGGCGTGCATGTTCCTGAATGGGCGCTCCCAGCGCACGCCATCGCGGCTGATCCACCATTCGCTATCCAGCGCCGGCCCGTGTCCGTTCTTCCCGATGGGGTCCCGGCCGGCCGGGATATAGCTGCCGGCATAGTTGAGCATCAGCATATAGTAGCGCCCGGCATACTCGAAGGGCGTGCCGGCATAGAACTCCAGGTCGGGCGGGTCCAGCTCGTCGGGGATGATCTGATACTCCACCGGCACCAGCGGGCCGCCGACCCGCACCAGCCGCCCCTCGCTGTCGCGCTCGCTCCCCTTCTGATAGGCCGAGGCGACAGCCGGTTCCCAGCGGAAGCCATCGGCGCTGGCCCGCAGCGTGACCACGCGTCGCGCGTCGCGCATCAACTCCTGGTAGGGCTTCGGCTCGCAGCGTTGCAGCCCTTTCTGATAGCAGAGGAATTGCCGGGCGGCCGAGCTCCAGATGGCGCCCCAGCGGTCGCCTTCCATGAAGACGGGGTTGCCGGCGTATTCTTCCCATTGTTCCCCGTCCTCGCTGGTGAAGACGTACATGCTGAAGCCCTCTTCGATGCCGACGTTCTTCATGCACAGAAAGCGCTTCAGCTCCGGCGCGTAGTTCACCGTGACGACGTGCTGCCATTTGGAATCCGTGCGCTCGATGACGGTATGCGTCTCCTCGAAGTGGATGCCATCGCGGGTCTTGCTGCGTAACAGCTTCCAGGGCGTCAGCTTGCCGGTCTGATACCCGAACACATCGTAGGCCCCATCGGCCAGGGGGAGACACAGGGCCACATGAAAGCCAGGGTGGTCGCAGTCGGCGAGCTTGCGTAGTGGCGTCGCGCCGAAAGACACGTGCCCCCAGGTGTTGTGAACGTCTTTCTTGTCCATGAAAAGCAGTTTCATCGCACGGTTCTCCTTCTGTCTCGGTCTGACTTTGGGCGAGGGGACGGGAGGTTGCCGGCTACATCCCATTGGCCTTGCGGAAGGCGCCGGCGAAGTAGGCGAAGGCTTCAAAGGGAACGTCGAGGCCGGCGCCGAA
>CAIQJD010000780.1 GCA_903872005.1 uncultured bacterium
CGCCGGCCGGCGGACGACCGATGCGCGGGGTGCGACGCAAGAGCCGGCCGCTGGCGAGAAGCGCCAGGAGGGCGGTCAGGATAGTCAGGGGCAGCGTGAGCAGCAGGAGCAACAACGCGCCGAGGCCATCCAGAAGCCGGCTCTGGCCGGCGCTCAACGCTGCGTCGTCCGCGGCGGCCAGCAGGTGGCGATCCACCACCGGCACGCTTTCGCCGCTCTGCGCGTCGATGAGTGTGGTCTGATGCACGATGCTGTGTTGCACGTTGACCAGCCGGCCGACGTAAGTATTGGGCAGCACGGTGCTGCCCTGCACGGTGGCCTCGTCGTCCAGGATCACGCTGTCGCCGATGACCACGTCTGGCCCCAGGTCCACGGCCTGCCCAACGCGACAGTCGTCGCCCAGGCAGACCGGCGGCGCCAGGCGCGCGCCGGGATGGATGGCATGGTTGCGCCCTACCCAGATGCCCGGCGCATAGCGGTCTCCGTCAATGTGGGGGAAGCGAATGCGGGGCCGGCTTTCAGGCGAGTACGCGCTGCGTAGGAAGATGCGTTGGGCGTCCTGATAGGCGGTGAAGGTGTCCAGGGGATTCCAGTACTCTTCCATGACATAGCCGAAGACCGGCGCGCCGGCGGCGAGCAGGGCCGGCAGCAGGTCTGTGTAGATGTCGTAAGGCGTGCGCTCCGGGATATGTTCCAGGATGGCCGGCTCCAGGATGCACGCGCCCGTGAAGGTGAGAGGGCGGTCTTGCTCCGCGACCGGGCCGCTGATGCGGCCGGTTGCTGCATCCAGGCGCACCGGCGCCGGCGGCTGGTCGCTGCTGGGGGCAAGGATCAATGTGGCTGCTGCCCCATGCTGGCGGTGGAAGGCGGCCGCCGCCGCAATGTCCAGGTCCACGATGGCGTCGGCGGGCAGGACCAGGAAGGTATCGGCAAGGCGGCCGGCAGCCCATTTCAGCGCGCCGGCGGCGCCCAGGGGTTGGCGTTGCAGCACATATTCCAGGCGCAGTCCCCAGCGCGCGCCATCACCGAAGTGCGCTTCGATGCAGCCGCCCAGGTGTTGGAGGGATACCAGGGCTTCGCGCACTTGATAGCGCGCCAGCAATTCGACCGCATAGTCCATGCTGGGGCGGTTCACGAGCGGCAGCAGGGCTGCGGGGAGCGCGTCCGTCAGTGGGCGTAGGCGTTCCCGTTCGTCGGTTGCCAGAAGTATTGCCTGCATCTATCTTCTCCTCCTGCTTCTCGCGCCGGCTATCCTTCCGATGCGCTTGCCGCGGACTGGACATCCTGATACAACGTGAGCGTCTTGTCAAGCCGGGCCAGTTGAATCACGCGGCGAGCGTCGGTGGAGCAGCCGGCGACGCGCAGCGCGCCTCCCAGCTCTTTGGCGCGCCGGTCGAGTTTGAGCAGCGCCGCCAGGCCGGCGCTGGCGAGAAAGACGGTCCCGCTCAGGTTCAGGATCAGACGCGGATTGTGTTCCAGTCGTTGCAGGCCGGCTTCCAGGATGCCGGGAGCGAACTCGGCATCGAAGCTGCGCGGTCCTGCCAGGACAGCCCAATCGCCCACCGTCTCTTTGGCGACCGGCGCGCTCTCCTGCGCCGCGCTCAGATAGCCCAGGGCGATTTCGACGCTGGCCTGGATCATGAAGAAGCGGTCGAGGCGCGTCAATTCCAGAACGCGCTGGATGGGTTGCGGGACGGCGGCAAGGACGAGGTCGCCGCCGGCGTCGCGGGCGCGTTTGGCAAGCCCCACCATGGCGCCGATGGCTGCGCTGTCCAGAAAGGCGGCGCGCTCCAAATTGATCACCAGGAGCGGCGCGTTTCCTGGACGTCCTGTTTCCACCAGCGCATCTTCCGCCTTTTTGATGAAGACCTC
Organism: uncultured bacterium; assembly: GCA_903872005.1. The sequence continues at coordinate 1,873 of CAIQJD010000780.1, forward strand.
TCGATTGCTGGCGTCCAGGCGGCCCTCGACGCTGAGAATGGCTTTGCCGCCTACCAGCAGGGCATCGGATGCCGGCAGAATGGGCGCACGCCCCGCCGCCCCGCGCATGGCCCACCACTGGCGCAGGAAGAAGTAGCCGAAGCCAGCCATGTCCACGACGTAGCGCTTCCACAGGCGGCGCGGCTCTTGCGCCAGGCGATAGACCCATTCCAGACCGGTGCGCTGCATCCAGGCCGGCGCGCGTCGGGTCTTGCCGGCGATGAAGTCCAGCGTTCCGCCGACGCCAATGCAGACCGGTACGCGCAGATCGCGGGCGTGCATGCCGATCCATTTCTCTTGCTTCGGATTGCCGAACGCCACCAGCAGCACATCCGGCTGGGCGGCCTTGATCTGTTCGACGATAGCTTCGTCCATCTCCAATACGGTCTTGGGCGGCGGCGAGTGGACGCCGACGACTTTGAGGCCGGGGTTATGCTCTTGCAAGATGCTGGCGGCCCGCGCGGCAATGCCTGGCGCGGCCCCCAGAAAATAGAGCGAGTAGCCCTTCTGTGCGGCGCGGGCCGCCAGCGCCGGCGTC
>CAIQJD010000781.1 GCA_903872005.1 uncultured bacterium
CCGGACGGTGTGGGCCGTGGCGCTGACGACGCCGGCTGCGCCTGCCGTGCTGGCAAGCGTGGCGCTGCCGGCGCTGGCCGAGGATATGCTGGTGTTGGATGATGTCGCCCTGGTCGTCGAGGCCGGCGAGGCGGGCCTCTTTGTGTTAAGCTACCGTGATCCATTGCCCAGCCCGACGCCCACCAGCGCCGCGACCGTGACATTGACCGCATCGCCTACGATGGGGCCGACCGCCAGCCCGACGGCCACGGCCACGGCGACGCAGACGCCAACGTCCACGCCAACGGCGAGCGAGATGCCCACAGAGACCCCTGGGCCGACGGATACCGCTACGGCGACTGCGACCGGCACGGTGACGTCTACGGCGAGTCCCAGCCCCACGGAGACGACGCTCCCGATGCCCAGCGCGACGTCCACGGAGATGGCGACGCCAACGGCTACACCCACGGTCGGCGTGACGCCTACGGTCACGGATACGCCATCTGCCACGCCGACGGCCGGGGGATGGCGCCTGGTGTTGCCGCTGACGCTGAAGGCCGGCGTGTGGCGCTGAATGACCCTTCTGCATGGCATCCCTTCTTAATGTGGCAAATGTCACAATCGGGGTATAATACGCCCGTTATTTGCCATGAGGAGAGGTTGCCATGTTACGCAAGGACCTGCATGACCAGAATCGGCTGTCGTGGAACGAGGCCACTACCGTTCACAACAGCCACAAGCGGGATCAGGCGCGGTTTCTCCGCGATGGCGGCAGCACGCTCTTCCCCGAAGAGATCGAGCTATTGGGCGACATTGCCGGCCAGTCGGTGGTGCATTTGCAGTGCAATGCCGGTCAGGACACGCTCAGCCTGGCGCGCCTGGGCGCGACGGTGACGGGCGTGGACATCAGCGACGCGGCAATTGATTTCGCGCGCCGGCTCTCCGAAGAGTCTGGCATCGCGGCGACTTTCGAGCGCATGGACGTGTATGACTGGCTGACGCAGGCGGCGCAGGAAGGCCGGCAGTATGACGCCGTCTTCGCGTCGTATGGCGCGCTCTGTTGGCTGTCGGACCTGCCGCTCTGGGCGCGGGGCGTGGCGGCGATCCTGAAGCCCGGCGGCCGGGTGGCCGTGCTGGAATTCCATCCGTTTGGCTTCATCTTTGAGGAAGATTGGAGTCTCAGGTACCCGTACCCGGCCGAGGGGAAGCATTTCGCCTGGGATGATGGCATCGGCGACTATGTGGGACGATCGGGGGAGGCGCTGGCGCCTTCGGGCTACCTGGAGGGTGTGCAGGGCTTCAGCAATCCGGTCACGTGCCACGAGTTCGCCTGGGGCGTGGGAGATATTGTCATGGCGCTGCTCGGAGCCGGCCTGACGCTGACGATGCTGCGCGAGTATCCTTTCGCCAATGGCTGCAAGCAGTTTGAGCGCATGCGGGAGCTGCCCGGCCGACGTATGGTTCCGCCGGAGGACATTCCCAGTATGCCGTTGATGCTGGGCGTTGTCGCGAGGAAGTGAGGCGCGCACCATGGAAGAACGGGTAGGATTGCAGATCAATCGGCGGGCATTCATTCAATCTGCGGTTATCCTGCTGGCGCTGATGTTGGCCGCCGGCGTCCTGACTCTGGTCGTGCCGGCCGGCCAATTTGAGCGCAGCTTGCAGGAGGGCCGCGCGGTCATTGATCCAACGACCTTTCACTTCACGGAGAGGCCGGCCTATCCGATCTGGCGCTGGCTGACGGCTCCCATTGAGGTGCTGGGGTCAGCCGATGGCGTCACGGTCATCACGATCCTGTTGTTCTTGCTGCTGGTAGGCGCGGCATTCGCCGTCCTGGAGCAGGGCGGTATCGTGCAGGCGGCGCTGGCGCGGTTGGTGCGGCGCTTCGGCCGGCGCAAATATGCATTGCTGCTGGTCATCGCGTTCTTCTTCATGCTCCTGGGGGCGTTCTTCGGCATCTTCGAGGAGGTCGTCCCGATGGTCCCGCTGCTGGTGGCGCTGGCCTACTATCTGGGCTGGGACGCCCTGGTGGGTCTGGGCATGAGCATCCTGGCGACCAATCTAGGGTTTTCCGCGGCGATCTCCAACCCGTTCACCATCGGGGTGGCGCAGAAGCTCGCCGGCCTGCCCCTCTTTTCGGGAGCCTGGCTACGCCTCATCATCTTCGTCGTCGTGTACGTCATCTTCGCGCTCTTCTTGACGGGCTACGCGCGGCGCATTGAGCGCCAGCCGGAGACGTCTCCACTGTATGCGGTTTCGGCGGCCGAGAGGACGCGTTATCAGAATTGGCGCATGGAAGATAGCGGCGTCGAGCCGGCGCGGCTGCGGCGCGCCATGATCTGGTTCGCGGCGTGCCTGGCGCTGATTCTGGCGACTTTGCTGGCCGGCCCGCTGGTTCCCGTGCTGTCCAGCTTCTCGCTGCCGCTGGTGGGCGTACTCTTCCTGATCGGGGGCGTGGGAGCGGGCGCGTTGGCCGGCTGTGGCTGGCCGACGACGTTCAAGGCGCTGGGGCGCGGGGCGGCCGGCGTCGCGCCGGGCATCCCGTTGATCCTGATGGCCGCCAGCATCAAGCACATCGTGGTCCAGGGCGGCATCCTGGATACGTTGCTGCATGGCGCGGCCTCCCCGTTCGCTCAGGTCGGCCCTTTGCCGGCGGCGCTGCTGGTCTTTGTGCTCGTGCTGGTGATGGAACTGTTCATCAGCTCCGGCTCGGCGAAAGCGTTCCTGCTCATGCCGATTTTGATCCCGCTGGCCGATCTGTTGGGCGTGACGCGGCAGGTCACGGTATTGGCCTACTGTTTCGGAGATGGTTTCTCGAATCTGGCTTACCCGACGAATCCGGTGTTGCTCATCAGCCTGGGGCTGACGGTGGTGAGTTATCCACAGTGGTTGCGCTGGACGGCGAAGCTGTGGGTGTGGCTGGCAATCGTCCCGATCGTCTTTTTGGCGCTGGCAGTCGCCGTGGGCTACGGGCCTTTTTAGGAGACGGTATGGAGATGAGTAAGGTCGAGTCGGCCAGACGGCCGGCGGGCGAGATGGAGCGCCTGTTGCCGGCGGATTACGCCGCCTCGCGCCGGCGCTTTCGCGAGTCCTTGCGGGAGATTCAGCGACGCTGGCCGGCGGCGCGTCTGGCGAGTCACGCGCTGAGCGGCGATGCGGATACCACGATAGATTGGATCAGCGCCGACGCAACGGGGTGGCCGGCGCGCGCCCTGTGCCTGACTTCGGGGCAGCACGGTCTGGAGGGGCGTATCGGATCGGCCATCATGCAGTTGTTCCTGGAGGAATATCTGCCGCGATTGGATGCCAGGGAGACTGGCCTGCTGCTGGTTCACGCGATCAATCCGTGGGGCATGAAGCATGGCTGGCGCACGAATGCCAACAATGTAGATCTGAACCGCAATTTCAAGTGGGATGTCACGGCGTTCGGCCGGGATGGCAATAAGGATTATGCCCGGCTGGCCGGTTATCTCAATCCGGCGCGCCCCATTGGGCCGCGGTGGCAGGAGCGCGTCGCCTTTGCCGGGGGCACTTTGCGGAAGCTGGCGGGCGTGGGCGTGGCACGAGGGAGGAATGCGACTCTGGTGGGTCAGACGACGCATCCGCAAGGCATCTACTATGCCGGCGCGTCCTATGAGGAAGAGACGGTCGCCTTGATGGGGCTGTTTCGGAGGCTCTTGGACACATTCTCCGAAGCGCTCGTGCTGGACCTCCATAGCGGCTATGGGCCGGCCATGCAAATGAGTATCGTGCTGTCCTCTCTGGAACCGGCCGGCTGTGGCGCATTGGGCCAGGCGTTCGGGTATCCACGGCTGGTCAAGATGGCTTCGGAGGACTTCTACGACATGGATGGGGACATGATAGACTGGACCTATCAGTTGGCTCGCAACCAGTTCCCCGAGAAACGGTTCTTCGGCGCGGCCTTCGAGTTTGGGACGCTGGGGGATGGCTTCCTGGCCGGCGTGGACAGTCTGCGGCGCACCATCCTGGGCAATCAGCTGCGCTGGTTCGGGGCGCGCGATGCGGCGCTGGGCCGGCGCGCGAAAGAGGAGTATGCGGGCCTCTATCTGCGGCATGATGAGATCTGGCGCGCCAAATGTCTGGCCGATGCGCGCCAGGCATACAGCGGCATCCTGCGGGCGCGGGGGTTCATGCCATAGCGCGCGCGGTTCCAGCGTCGGCATCCGGGGACCAGGTCTCGTGCAGGCGGCCGTCTTGAATTGCCCAGATGCGGGTGGCGAACTGGCGTATGAAGTAGCGGTCGTGAATGACGGCGAGCAGCGTCCCTGGGAAGCCGGCGAGGGCCTGCTCGAAGCGGGCGCGGCTGGGGATGTCCAGATGGTTGAGCGGCTCATCGAGGAGCAGGAAATTGCAGCCGGCCGCAGCCAGGCGGGCCAGGGCCAGGCGGGCGCGTTCGCCCAAGCTGAGGTCGCCGACGCGGGTGAAGACGTCGTCGCCGGCGAACAAGAAGAAGTGCAGGAAGGCGCGGGCATCGGTCTCTGAGCCAATCCATTGCTGGCGGATGATTTGCAGTGGTGTGGCATTGGGGTCGAGGGTTTCGCCTTCCTGGGCAAAGTAGCCGACCTTGATGCCGGCGCCGAG
>CAIQJD010000782.1 GCA_903872005.1 uncultured bacterium
CACCTCTGGCGTCAGCTCCATTACCTCCAGAAAGGGCACCACCGCGAGGCATTGCATCAAAGCCGAGCCGGCCCGCTGTTCAATTTCGACAGGCCTTACGTTTTTCATCATTTATGCCACTTTCAGCATTTGCTGAAAGCCATTATAATAGTGAAAATCACGCCTGTCAAGCGCCGGGCGTCCGCCATCCCCCCATATCAGCGCGCGTATTGCTTCGGCTTCCCCTCGCGCCACAGATGCCAGCGGAAACGCGCCAATTCCTGGAAGGCGCGCTTGATGACGTGCAGGCGCGCGCCGGTCTGGGCGCCGGCCGTGCGCGGCAAATGCGTCACCGGGACTTCGGCGAAGCGATAGCCGGCGCGCTTCGTCCGCACCAGGAATTCGGCGCTGAAGGTCGCGCCGCGCGATTCAATCTGGCTGCCGATGTTGGCGACGATCTCGCGCTTGAAGAGCTTGAAGGCGCAGTCAATGTCGCGGGCCGTATAGCCGAAGAGGAGCGTCACCAGGAAGCTCCACCCCTTGCCATAGACGACGCGCAGCCAGGGGTCGCGGCGCGGGGCGCGGTAGCCACACACCATGTCGGCCTCGGCGATCTTCGGCAAGAGCCGGCGCAGCTCTTCCAGCACGAACTGGCAATCGCCGTCGGTGAAGAAGATCAGCTCCTTGGTCGCCGCGGCGAAGCCATCGAAGACCGCCGCGCCATAGCCCAGGTTTTTGGGATGCTCGACCAGGCGCACCTGGGGGTGGCGCTCGGCCTTCTCGCGCACGACCCGGCCGGTGCCATCTTTGCTGCCGTCATTGCAGACGACGACTTCGTAATCGTCGGTGATCTGGCTGGCAATAGCCATCGCCATCTCGATCATTTTGCCGATGTTGGCCTCTTCGTTATAGGCCGGCATGGTGACGGAAATACTGGGCAAGGGAACCTCCTGGCGCGTCGTCGCGCCGCTTCTCAGGGTAACCGGGACGATGAATCGGGACGCTGTTGCCCTGCCGCCAGGGCCAATTTCTGCCGGCGGTTCAGCCGGCGCAAGGCCGCCTCGCGCCGCATCGCTTCGCCGCGCGTGGCGCACTCTTCCCAATAGACCAGCCGCGCCGGCCGCCGGCCCCGCGTGTAGCGCGCCCCGACGCCGCGATTGTGGGCCGCCAGGCGTTGCTCCAGGTCGGTCGTCCAGCCGGCGTACAGCGTGCCGTCGGCGCATTGCAGCAGATAGGCGTAGGGCACGCGTCTAGCGCCTGCCTTTCTCATCCTTCTTGGCGTCGGCGTCCTTGCGCCGCAGTCCGCCCATGCCGAACATGCTCTTCCAATAGCTGGGCACTTCGGTGGGCTGGGGCAGGTCTTCGCCGGCGAAGCCCTTGGCGCGATCCGCCAGCCATTTGCCGCGCTGGATCATCGCCTGCTCAAACATCTGGTCGAGGCCCTTCTCGTCGCCTTCCTGGATCGCGCCGCGCATGGCTTCCAGCCGGCCGATGACTGTGTCAATCCAGCGCGTCAGGTTGGGGCCATTGCTCAGGGCCGCGTCGCGCAGGGCCGCTGCCGGCCCGGCCGGCAACTGGCTGGCGCGGCGGAAGGTCTCGCCGGCCACTTTCCGCATCTCGCGCCAGGCCGGCGCTTCGCCAGCCGAAAGGAGCAGCGCCGCAGCCAGGAGCGCCGGCAGATGCTCGACGCCGGCGGTCAGGCCATCGTGCTCGTGGGCGTCCAGGAAATAGGTGTTCGCGCCCAGGGTGCTGACCAGATCGGAGGCCAGTTGCACCGCAGTCGGCTGCGCTTTGGTCGAGGGGCAGAGGCAGAACATGACGTTCTGGAACAGGTCGGGGTTGCCCAGGTCCGCGCCGGCCTTGACATCCTCGGCCGCGGCGATCTGCACGATGGGGTCGCCGCCCACGAAGGAGACGCCCTCGCCCAGGAATTCGTCGGCCCAGGCCAGGACCGGCGCTTTGACGGCGCACGTGTCCAGCACCAGGCAGCCCGGCTTCAGCTCCGGGCCGATGGCCTTGAGGGTATCGCGCATGGCCGAGACCGGGATCGCCAGGATCAACAGGTCGGCGCCCTCAACGGCGTTAATCAGATTCCATGCGGTGCGATCTACGGCATTGTATTTCTTCGCCAGGTTATTGGCCCCCGGCTCCCGGTCGTGGCCGACGATCTCGAAGTTGCCGCCGGCTTTCTTGAGGGCTTTGCCCAGGGAGCAGCCAATCTGGCCCAATCCTACGATCGCGATGGTCGGTTTTGCCATCTATATCATCCTTCCTTTCAGTGTGTCCCATCCACGCGTTGTAAGGCGCGGAGCGCATCGCGCTGGCGTCCCGCCGGCAGGCTTTCGGCCCGCTGGTGGTGCTGGCGAATGATTGCGACGGTCCAGGGAGAGCAGCCGGCGGCGGCAGCGCGCGCCGCCCCCAGCTCGGTGTGGTGCAGATGCGCCCAGAACGGACGCCGCCAGCCGGCGTCCACGCGGCCCAGCCGCGCCAACCAGGCCGGCCGGCCGGCC
>CAIQJD010000783.1 GCA_903872005.1 uncultured bacterium
GGCCGAAGTCGTCAATGAGCAACATGCCGCCATTGGATTTGAGTTGGAAGGGGGCCTCGTAGAAGCCGGAGTGCGTGTTGTAGACCAGGTCGAGGGTTTCCAGGGTTAGCTCGCCGCCGACCACGATGTTGGGCCGGCGAATCTTGATCCAGCGTGGATCCGCCACGCGGCCATTTTCCGGGTCGGGTATCGTCACATGGCTGACGACGTCGTAGAGTTGGACAATCTGCCCGGCGATGATGATACTGCGGGGGATATAGATCGCGCCGCGCAGGATGATGCGACCAATGGATTCGGCGATGGATGTTTTGCCATTGCCTGGCGCGCCAAAGAGGAAGAGCGAGCTGCCGGAATTGATGGCCGGCCCAACCCGATCAATGATCGCCTCGTCCAACACCAGATGTGAGAGGGTTTCGCGCACCATTTGGGGAGTGGCGAAGACGCCGCGTACCGATTGCGCGCGCACGGCTTTGATATAAGTCTCCAGCGGCACGGGCGCGGCGCCGACGTATTGGGACATCTCCAGGATTTCTTTGGCGCGCTCGACGCCGCGGTCGGTGATGGCATAGTTGTAAGCGGATTCGCGCAGGCTCCCGCTCGTGCCCTTCACTTCGATCATGCGCTCGCGTTTGAGGAACTCCAACGCCGTTTCGATGACGCCGCCGAAGGGAAGACAGACCTCCTCGGCGATCTTGGTTGCTTGCAAGTAGCCCTCGAAATAGAGGACTTTCAGGATCAGGTCGCCGATGAGGCCGATGTTCAGGCCAGTCTCTTCGATGTTGCGCGGCATCGGCGGAAGGAACCCGGCTTCCGCGCCGGCAGGGGCCTTGATTCCATCTTCTGGCATTGTTCGATCCTCCATTCGGCAAGGGCAGAGCGGCGGTGATGGGTCGCGCGACGCATCGCGCGTCTGCTGCAAGCGCATTTTAATAGACAAGTGGGATCTGGTCAACTCGCTTTTGGCGTCGCAACGTGTGGGGCGTGGCGACTTTGCCGGCTCGCGCAGGCGATGCTATAATCAGGGCGGTGAGTTTTTTTCAGCAGCGAAAGGAGCGCCAGCATGTCTCTCGAGATCTTGAAGAAGATCCATTGGCTGGGCCATGATAGCTTCCGGCTTGACGCCCAGAAAGTAGTCTATATTGACCCGTATCACCTGCCGGCCGGGGCGCCGCGAGCCGATGTGGTGCTGATTACGCATGAGCATCACGATCACTATTCGCCTGAGGATGTGGAGGCGCTACGCAAGCCGAGCACGAGCTTCGTGACCATCGCCAAGGTGGCGCGGATGCTCCAGGGCGATGTCCACGTGGTGAAGCCGGGCGACCAGGTTGTTGTGCAGGGAATTGAGATTGAGGCGACGCCATCCTATAACACCAACAAGCGGTTTCACAAGAAGACGGACGAGTATGTCGGGTTCATTGTGACCGTGGACGGCCAGCGCATCTATCACGCCGGCGATACGGATGTGATTCCCGAAATGGCCGACCTGCGCGTCGACGTGGCGCTGCTGCCGGTTAGCGGCACGTATGTGATGACGGCAGACGAAGCGATTGAAGCGGCGCGCCTCATCCGGCCGAAGTTGGCGATACCTATGCACTATGGGGCGATTGTGGGCGGGCCGGCGGACGCCGAGCGCTTCGCGGCCGGCGCGCCGGGAGAGACGGTCATCTTGCAGCCGGAGTCGAAGTGACTGCTCCTGTGACCTTCATCACAGCATTCTCATCCAACTCAGCCTATCCTCGTGTATAGGATCATGTCAGGAGGCGGTCTATGTTCATGCATCGTATGTCAGAGCGGGTCTGGCAGTTGCCTTCCGTGGATTGGAACCGGCAACTCTTCGACTCGTTGATTCCGTTGCCGGATGGCACTAGTTATAATGCGTACTTTGTGCAGGGTTCGGAGAAGAGCGCCCTGTTGGATACGACCGAGCCAGTCATGGCCGGCGGTCTGATGGAGGCGCTGGAGAAGCTGCCGGCGCCGGACTACGTGATTTCGCAACATTCAGAGCAGGATCATTCGGGGACGCTGCCGGCCGTGCTGGCAAAGTACCCGCAGGCGCAGTTGATTGCTACTCCGAAGGCAAAGCCGCTGCTGGTGGATTTGCTGCACCTCGCCGGAGATCGCATCATGACGGTGGAGGACGGGGCTACGTTGTCTCTGGGCGACCGCACGTTGGAGTTCATTCATCTGCCCTGGGTGCATTGGCCGGAGACGATGGCGACCTATTTGCAGGAAGAGCGCATCTTGTTCTCGGGCGATTTCTTCGGCTCGCATCTGGCGACTTCAGAACTCTATCATACCGAAGCCGGGCGCGCGTACGAGGCGAGCAAGCGTTACTATGCGGAGATCATGATGCCTTTCGCGCGGATCATCCGCAAGAATTTGGAGCGGCTGGAGCCTTACGATATTCAGGTCATTGGGCCGAGCCACGGGCCGGCGCACTTGCAGCCGGCGCTCATCCTGGATGCCTATCGCGACTGGGTCTTGGGCGATGCGAAGAACCTGGCCGTCCTGCCCTACGTCTCCATGCACGATAGCACGCGACGGATGGCCGAACACCTGGCAGAAGGTCTCGTCGCGCGCGGCATCACC
>CAIQJD010000784.1 GCA_903872005.1 uncultured bacterium
AAGAGCGCCGAGCGCATCGAAGTCGCCGGCATGATCGAAGACCGACTACACGAATTCGAGCGCCTCTGTCGCAGCATCGCGGTCCTCGGCGAAGTCACTCCGCGGGGCCTCGACGCCGTCGCCTCCCTGGGAGAGCAGCTCTCGTCGCGCGTCGTAGCCGCCGCCTTCTCTGCCCATGGCATCCGCGCCCGCGCCATCAGCGCCACCCAGATCGTCGTCACCGACGCGCAATTTGGCGCGGCCCGCCCCCGCATGGACCTGACGCGACAGCGTGTACGCGACCTGATCCCCGCCCTGGTGGATCGTGGCATCGTGCCAGTCGTCACCGGCTACCTGGGCGCCACCGAAGAAGGCGTCACCACAGTCCTGGGACGCGGAGGCAGCGACTACACGGCCGCCATCATCGGCGCCTGTGTCCCGGCCGAAGAAGTGCAGATCTGGACCGACGTAGATGGCATCCTCACGGCCGATCCCAATATCGTCCCCGGCGCCCACACGCTCAATGAGCTAACCTACGAAGAGGCCGAAGAACTCGCCTACTACGGCGCCGACGTCCTGCATCCCAAGACCGTGAAACCCGTCCACGACGAAGACATCCCGCTGCGTATCCTCAACACCTTCAATCCCACGAACCCCGGCACCTTAATCCTCCGCCAACCTTCCGTCAACCGGAAGGACGCGCCGGCCATCATCTCCACCAAGGGCCTCAGCCTCATTGGAGTCATCGGCAATGGCGGCCCCTGGGGACCGAAAATCGCCGCCCGCGTGCTGCAAGCCCTGGATGACGCCGGCGTCGAAGTCCTCATGTTCACCCAACCCCTCTCCGAGCGCAACCTGAGCCTCGTTATCCGCCGGCGCGAGCAGGCTTTTTGCCTGCGTACCCTGGAAGAAGCCCTGGCGGCCGACATTCGGCTCGGCTCCATTGCCCAGATCGCCCTGCGCGCGGAGGTAGGTACCATCTCCGTCGTCGGCCGCTTCAGCGCCAACCCGGAAACCATTGTCCCGCGCGCCTTTGGCGCCATTGGACATCATGGCACGCGCGTGATCACGGTCGCCCCATCAAATTCCGAATGCAACATCTCCTTCGTGGTGCCCGAATCTTCTGTAGACGACACCGTGCGCTACATCCACACCGATCTGGGGCTGGACGGCGCCGCGTAGCGCATCGCCAGCCACCAGTCCGCCCATCAAGCAAAGAGGCTGCGGAAACCATAGCCGGTCTCCGCAGCCTCTTCAAATGCACCCGTCTTGGCGGCGATCAGGGCGCTGGTGTAACCGAAGCCGGCGGCGTCGGATAGACAAGATAATCCTCCGGTCGCACAGTCGGCTCCGGCAACCGCACCGGCGCGCCCTCAACCGGCGGCGTCGGCAACAATCGCATCGGCGGGCCGCCGGCCAACTGCACGGTCGGCTGGACGCTGCTGGTCGGACTTCCGGCCAGCGCCAAGGCAATGGCTCCGACGACAATGATCAGCGTCAGCACGCCAATCGCGGAGCGCACCAGCCATCGCCGCGCCTTTGACGGCAGGTGAACCTCTTTCCCCAGCAACAGGTTGCTCCGCACCGGCTGCGATTCCGACTCCGCCTTCCAAGCGGAACGAACCTCGTCCTCGATCTCTTTCCAATCCCGCGGCTTGGATCTCTCATCCGATTCAGGCATGGTCGTACTCCGATCTGCTGACACAGCGCCGGCTCACCGGCGTCACCCTACCGCCGCGTCGCCGCCTTCGAAATGGCCGGGCACTCTTCGGTATCCACCGTGAAACCGAAATCGCCCGGCTGCAAATTCCACGGCGCGCTACTGAGCGGCCTCTCATCCCATACATACAGCGAATTGAAATCCACGATCACCCAGGCGCCCGTGGACGATGTCTCTTGCGGATGCTCGCTGGCTGCCGACGGCGAAGAGTCATCATTCATGTCCGTCCTCCCCGTCGTCGTATCCACATCGTTCAGAAAGCGTTCGCGAGCGCTGCAAGTCGTCGAGCCGGCCCCACCACAAACATAAATCCCGAAGACCCGCTTGTGACCGTTCCGCTCTTCTGGTAGTCTATCGAAATAGCTCCAATCCACCTCGACAGATGTGATATGCAGCCTATGGGTCGGCGCATTTACTTGCAAAGCGACGCGCCCGCCATCCAGTCCACCGCCGGCGCCCAACAACTGCACCTCTCCCAGCGTAAACAGAGCACACTCGTCAATCTTGATAGTCACGAGCGCAGTCTCCGGCATCGGCGTCATCTCAGACCAATACGCATCCCCATCATAATCGGCCCGAATCTTGTAATCGCCATCGGCCAATTGCAGAGTCGCGTTTCCGTTGTCATTTGTCGTCGCCGACACCCCAGTGTAGCTCGACTCCGCGAAGGTGAACGCATAGACCCGAACGTCTTTTAGCGGCCGATCTCTATTATCAATCACCCGCACTGCCAGCGGCCGCCGGCCGGTGCGGATGTAAGCCGTCGTCGTCCCCGGCGCGCTGATCGCACCCGAAAAGTACTGTGAACCCTGAAAGTCCGCGCGGAACACATAACTGCCCGGCTGCGCCTGCGCCATCACCACGGTCCCG
>CAIQJD010000785.1 GCA_903872005.1 uncultured bacterium
CGCGTCCCGTCAATGTAGAGGCGCATTCCATCATCCACACGCCCGAAGAAGCGGTAGCGGCCGGCGAAGAAGTAGAGCGCGCGCGTCCAGCGCGCCGAGAAATGGTCGCGCGGGATGCGCCCATCGGGGGATCCATCATCCCAATCGAAGTCAATGCCCATATCGGTGCGGACGAAGGTCGGCGCGCCGGCCAGGGTCTGGTTGGCGAAGTATTCGCCGCGCCAGTAGCGCAACGCGTCGGGCGTCGGCGTGGGCGCCGGCGGCGTGGCGCTGATCGGCCCCCACGAGAGCCGCGCCAGGGCATAGCCGGTATTCTCGTAGTACTCCATGACGATGGCGTGATTGCCGGCGCTCATGTCCCAGTCGGCGCTGAAGGTGCTGATGGCCTGATCGCGCCACTGATTGATGAGCAGCATCCCATCCACGTACAAGCGCACGCCGTCATCGGCCGAGACGACGAAGCGGTAGCGGCCGGCGGTGAAGGGCAGCGTCCGCGTCCAGCGCGCCGAGAAGCCATTGACCGGGATCATCGCATCCGGCGAGCCATTGCCCCAATCGAAATCTACAGCCGGGTCGTTACGCACCAGCGTGGGCGCGCCGGCAAGCTGCATATTGGCGAAGTACTCGCCGCGCCAGCCGACGGCCATCTCGTCCCCCACATGCTCCCACCAGAAGCGCGCCAGCGCGCCCGACGAGCGCTCGTAGTATTCTACCCGCAGGCTGTGCGCGCCGGCCGTGAGGAGCCGATCCACCGAATACACCGTAGCTGCCTGGTCGTGCCACTGATCCAGGATCAGCGCATTATCCAGATAGACCCGGATGCCGTCATCCGCCTCTACATTGAAGCGATACCGGCCGCCGTCGAAGGTCACGCTGCGCGTCCAGCGCACCGAGAACTCATCGGCCGGCAGGCGCGAGTCCGGCGAGCCGTCGCCCCAGTTGAAGTTGATCGAGCTGTCGGTGCGCGTCCAGGTGGGCACGCCCGACAGTGAGATATTGTTGAAGTATTCGCCTTTCCACCCCGTGCTATCGGCCAGAGCCGGCGCCGGCAGAGCCGCCAGCACGAAGATCAGGAAGGCAAGCGCCGCCTTGAGAATTCGTCGCGTCTTCATTTCCTTGCCTCCTATCATGGCCCCTGCGGGCTGATGATGGATGATGTCTCGTTCATCTGATGAGACGAAGATGGTAGAGGAAAAGTTCCGCGCCAGGAGCGCCGCTCGCTGCGGCGCCGGTTCCGCTTCCCAACCCGCAAGGGATCTATACGTCCCATGTGTCGCCGCGACACACGTATGATACACAATTTCGCGGCGGGAGGACGTACAGCACGCGATTTGACATGCCGGCGCTTCTGTGGTATAAACCTCGCAATTGAACAGCCGCAAAGACTGTGAACAGGACTAGTAGGCTTCTTGGCGAGGCTCAGAGAGTCGGGGATTGGTGTGAACCCGACGCCGGCGCAGATGCTGAATGGGCCTGGGAGTTGCCCCGCAGAACACCCATGTGGTAAGTAGGCGAGGCCGGGGACGCCGCCGTTATAGGGCCGAGGGTATCGGAGTGCTACGCTGCATTCCCGCACCTGCGAACGAGTGAGGCTGGCTTCTTGGGGCAACAACCCCGCCTTCGTGGCGGGGTTTTCTGTTTCTCGGCCCAGGCATCTCCTGTGTATCGGAGTGAGCCAGTCTAACGAGGGTGGCACCACGGGTAAAGACATCTCCCGTCCCTTTGGGGGGAGATGTCTGTTTATTTCCCGGCGGCCCGACCGCCCCATACAGACGAATCACAGACTGACTCAAACACAGGAGGCTCACCATGTCTGACAACTATCGCAGCGAAACCAGAATCCACCTCTCCGAGCGTGACCTGCCGACGCAGTGGTATAACATCGCCCCGCACCTGAATCGCCCGCTGGATCCGCCGCGCCACCCGGCGACCGGCGCAATCCTGGGGCCGGCCGACCTGACGCCCCTCTTCCCTGTGGCCCTGCTGGAACAGGAAATGTCCCCCGACCCGTTCATCAAGATCCCGGATGAAGTACTGGACGTTTTGAGCATGTGGCGGCCGACGCCCCTGGTGCGCGCGCACCGCCTGGAAAAGGCGTTGGGCACGCCGGCGCGCATCTACTTCAAGAACGAGAGCGTCAGCCCGGTGGGCAGCCACAAGGCCAACACCGCCGTGCCGCAAGCCTACTACAACAAGAAAGAAGGCGTCAAGCGCCTGGTGACCGAGACCGGCGCCGGCCAGTGGGGCAGCGCCCTGTCCATGGCCTGCGACTTCTACGGCATGGAATGCAAGGTCTACATGGTCAAGGTCAGCTATCAGCAGAAGCCCTATCGGCGCATGGTGATGGAAACCTACGGCGCGAAAGTCACCCCCAGCCCCTCCCAAGAGACCAACGCCGGCCGCACCGTCCTGGCGCAGGACCCCAATCACCTGGGCACCCTCGGCATCGCCATCAGCGAAGCCGTTGAAATCGTCGGCGGCGACCCGCAATCGCACTACGCGCTGGGCAGCGTGCTCAACCACGTCCTCTTGCACCAGACCATCATCGGCGAAGAAGCCATCCGCCAAATGAAGCTGGTGGACGATTACCCCGACGTCGTGATCGGCTGCGTCGGCGGCGGCTCCAACTTCGGCGGCATCTCCTTCCCCTTCTTGCGCGGCAAGCTGACCGAGGGCAAGAAGACGCGCGTCATCGCCGTAGAGCCGTCGGCCTGCCCCTCGCTCACGAAGGGCGTCTATGCCTACGACTTCGGCGACGGCATCGGTCTGGGGCCGATGGTGAAGATGTACACCCTGGGCCATGACTTCATGCCTTCGGGCATCCACGCCGGCGGCCTGCGCTATCACGGCATGGCGCCGCTGGTCAGCGAGCTTTTCGACGAAGGCCACATCGAAGCCGTCGCCTATGGTCAGACCGAGTGCTTCGAGGCCGCCTTGACCTTCGCCCGGACGGAAGGGATCATCCCGGCGCCAGAATCTTCCCACGCCATCCGCGCCGCGATTGATGAAGCGCTGCGGGCCAAAGAAGCCGGCAAGCAGACGACGATCCTCTTCAACCTCAGCGGCCATGGCCACTTCGACTTGGCCGCTTACGACAGCTATCTGCACGGCGGCCTGAGCAATCACGAGCATCCGCAAGCCGCGATTGACAGCGCCTTGCAGAACCTGCCTAAAGTGAAGTAGCCCGACCCCCATCCACAGAGCCTGGCGCCGCGATGGACAAACCAGGCTGAATGGACGCCGCCGCGGAAAAATCGCGGCGGCGTCCATGTTTCGGCGGCCGGCGCGCCGCCCCACCGGTTGGATCCCTCTCACCCCCAATCGTCAACTGTTGACACTCCCCGGCCGCGATGCTATAATGGCCGCATACCAGACTTCACATCGCGTGGGAGGCAAAGAGCATGGGAACCCTGAGAGCCGGCGTCGGGCGCGCCTACGTCAACCCGCCCGTGGGGACCGAGATGGTCGGTTGGGGGATGCGTAAGGGCCTGTCCATCGGCGTGCACGACTTCCTGCAATGCCGGGCTGTCGTCCTCTCCGACGACCAGACCAGCGTCGCCATCGTGGCCCTCGATTCGGCCGGCGTCACGCCGGAGATCATGGCCGTCGCGCGCGCGCAGGTCGCCGCGCTGACCGACATCCCGCCGGCCAACATCCTGGTTAACTGCGCCCACACCCACAGCAGCCCCTCTACCCTGGCCGGCTATTACGCCGCGAATCTGACGCCGGCCCACGCCAAATTCCTGGAGCTGCTGCCCTACTACATTGCCGGCGCCATCGCCGAAGCCTGGCATCGGCGCCGGCCGGCGCGCATCGGCGCGGCAAGCACCCTAGTCCCCAACGTCTCGGTGAACCGGCGCGATCCCAAGCTGCCGGTGGACCCGGAACTGGCCGTGATCCGCATTGACGACGACGCCGGCCGGCCCATGGCCTGCCTCGCCAACTTCGCCTGCCACGCCACCATGGTCGGGCCGCACGACCTGGAATGGACCGCGGACTGGCCGGGCTATCTGGCGCGGGCCGTCGAAGAGGCCATCCCCGGCTGCGCCTGCCTCTTCTTGCAGGGCGCGGAAGGCGACATCCATCCCTGGGACAACTACTTCGGCAACGAGCATCCCCAATACCCCGACGGCTACGATTCGGCCGAGCGCCTGGGTCGGGCCGTCGCCGGCGCGGCCGCCGGCCTCTTCTACCAGATCAAAGGCGACTCGGACGCGACCCTCGCGACGGCTACCTCCGTGCTCGCCCTGCCGCCCCGCCCCATCTCCTGGAGCGCCGCAGAGGCCGAAGCCTATCTGGCCCACGTCCAGGCAACCTACAAGCCCTATCCCGGCCTCTTCGTGCCCGACGATTGCCCGGCCTGCATGTCAGCGCAACGCTACTGGGAGACCTATCTCCTATCGGGGGCACGCTCCGAAGCCAACTTCGCCCGCAACCATCCGGCCAGCGTCGCCGCCGAGCTGAACGTCGTCCGCATCAACGACATCCTCCTGGCGACCAATCCGGGCGAGCTTTTCAGCGGCCTGGGCATGCAGATCAAGCGCCAGAGTCCGGCGGCGCGCACGCTGGTACTGAGCATCACCAACAACTGGATGGGCTACATCCCCACCCGCGACGCCGCCGAAGCCGTCCTTTCCATGCCCCTGGCCGAATTCCTGGACTCCGTCAAGAACCGCCGGCACTACGGCGCGACGACCACCACCAAAGTCGGGCCGGCCGCCGGCGAAATGGTCGTCGCCGAAACGCTGCGCCTGGCTAACCAACTGTTCGGGCGCTAGACCGCTGTAAACTTCGGAAGTCTCTCAGACTTCCGAAGTTTAGGATCGCAGGAGGCACGCATGTACGACATCCTGATCCGCGATGGCAAGATCGTGGACGGCGCCGGCGCTCCCTGGTTCCGCGCCGATCTCGCCATCGCCGGCGACAAGATCGTCGCCCTGGGCGACCTGCGCGACCGCGAAGCCGCCGTCACCCTCGACGCCGCCGGCAAGATCGTCTGCCCCGGCTTCATAGACGCCCACAGCCACAGCGACCTGAGCATCCAGGCCAACCCGACCGCCCTCAGCAGCCTCTATCAGGGCGTCGTCACCGAGATCGTCGGCAACTGCGGCCTGAGCGTCGCGCCGGTCTCCGAGATCAGCCGGCCGATCCTGCGCCGCCAGCTCCGCACGCCAGAGCCAGACCCGACGCTGGACTGGACAACCTTCGCCGATTACCTGGGCCGGCTGGCCGGCCAGATCGCCATCAATATCGGCGCGCAGGTGGGGCACGGCAGCGTGCGGCGCGCCGTGTTGGGCCATCGCGCCCAGCCGCCGACGGAAGACGACCTGCGCGCCCTGGAGCGCCTGACCGCCGAAAGCCTGGACGCCGGCGCGCTGGGCCTCTCCTTCGGCCTGGAATACGCGCCCGGCTCCGACGCCGGGCCAGAAGAGCTGCGCCGGCTGTGCGCCGTGGCGGCAAGCCGGCGCAAGCTGACGAGCTGGCACGTGCGGAACCGCGACCGGCGCTTCGAGGCAGCCATCGCCGAGGCCATTGACGTCACCCATGCCGCCGGCGCGGCCCTGCAACTGGCCCATCTGAGCGCCAAGCCGGGCAGCTCGCCGCGCGCCTGGAATCGCGTGATGGAGCAAGTCCATCTGGCCCGCGCCGCCGGCGACGACATCCAATGCGACATGATCCCCTTCGTGGCCGGGCCGGGCCTCCTCAGCGCCATCCTGCCCGAATGGGCCTGGCGCGGCGGCCCTGCCGAAATCCAGGCCCGGCTGCGCGACCCGGCGACCCGCCGGCGTCTGGCCGAAGACTCGGATCGCTACTGGCTGATGTTCCATGACCGCCAGTGGGATCGGGTCGTCCTGGCAACCAGCCGGGCGCATCCCGAATGGGTCGGCCTCAGCTTCCGGGAGATTGGTGAGCGCGCCGGCGCAGACCCCTTCGAGGCCGTCTTCGACATCCTGGCCGACGAAGGCGAGGGCATGGAGGGCATCTGGATCACCGGCTTCCTCTTCTCAGAAGGCGACGTCATCGAATGGATGCGCGACCCGCTCTTCTCCATCGCCTCCGATGGCTTCACGGCCCGGGCCGATGCCGCCTGGGCGCCGGTCGCCAATCACCCGAACTCCTTCGGCTGGACGCCCCTGGTCATCCAGAAGTATGTTGGAGAATACCGCGCCATGCGCCTGGAAGAAGCCATCCACAAGATGACCGGCATGCCGGCGGCGCGGTTCGGCCTGCCCGATCGGGGCATCTTGCGGCCGGGCTTGCAGGCCGATGTCCTGGTCTTCGACGCGGCGCGTTTCAAGACCCGCGCCGCCTACGCCCAACCGCATCACTATGCCGAAGGGATGGAACAGGTCATCATCAACGGCCAATGGGCGCTGCGCGACGGCCGGCCGACCGGGGCGCGGGCCGGCCGGCTGCTGACACGCTGATCTCTGAACCTGACAAGGAGTAGACCATGATCAATCCAGAGTCAAAGGGCCGCGTCGACGCGCTGCACGCGCACCCCCAGGCCGTGCATCGTAGCTGGGATCGCGACTATCAGGTCATTGACCACACCGACGGCATCTACCTGTACACGAAGGACGGCCGGCGCTTCATGGACGGCACTGGCGGTTCGGCCGTGGTGGTCAACATCGGCCACAACGTGCAGGAAGTCAACAACGCTATGCTGGCCCAGGCGCGCAAGTTCAACTTCTACCCGGCGCACGCCTTCTCCAACGAGCAATACCAGCGCCTGGCCGAGCGCGTCGTCAGCCTCGCGCCGGCCGGCCTCAAGGACAACGCCAAGATTTGGGTCACGGACAGCGGCACCGGCGCCACCGAAGACGCCTTGCGCCTGACCCGCCAGCACTTCGTCGAGCGCGGGCTCCCTGGCAAGTACATCGTCATCGGGCGCTGGCAAGCCTTCCACGGCAACAGCATCGCCGTCGCCGGCATCTCTGGCCTCACCCTACGCCGCTCCGTCTTCGCGCCCATGTTCGTGCCGA
>CAIQJD010000786.1 GCA_903872005.1 uncultured bacterium
CGCCGGCCGGATGGCTTCGGCCTGCGCTGGTTCACGCCGGCGGTCGAAGTGGCCCTCTGCGGCCACGCCACCCTCGCCAGCGCGCACGCCCTGTGGGAAGCCGGCTGGCTCACCGCCCACGAGCCGGCGCGCTTCCACACCCTCAGCGGCCTGCTGGTCGCCGAGCGGCGCGGCGACGAGATCGAGCTGGACTTCCCAGCCACGCCGGCCCAGCCGGCCGACGCGCCGGCCGCGCTGCGCGCCGCCCTGGGCGCCGATTTCCAATACGTGGGCAAGAGTCTCTATGACTACCTGCTGCGCGTCGACTCGGAAGCGACGCTGCGGGGCCTGCGCCCCGATTTCGCGTTGCTCAAGCAGGTGGAGACGCGCGGCGTCATCGTCACCAGCCGCAGCGCCACGCGCGCGGCCGATTTCGTCTCGCGCTTCTTCGGGCCGGCCGTCGGGGTAGACGAAGACCCGGTCACCGGCTCGGCGCACTGCTGCCTGGCCCCCTATTGGGCCGCAGAGCTGGGCAAGCCGGAGATGTTGGGCTACCAGGCGTCGGCGCGCGGCGGCACTGTGCGCGTGCGGCTGGCCGGCGACCGTGTGCGCCTGGGCGGCGCGGCCGTCACGGTCTTCAGAGGGGAATTGCTGACGTAGGGTGCGCCCATGGCGCACCCTACTTGAGGGAGTTAACTATGCTGAGTCTCATCAAAGGCCCGTACCTGCAATGGCCGACGCAAGAGTCCATCACCATCGTATGGGAGACGTCCCACGAGGCGTCGTCCGAAGTCCTCTTCTGGCGCACCGAGCAGGTGCATTGCGGCCTGAATGGCCGGCCGCGCACCATCGAAGCATCGGGCCAGTCCGTCCAGCAGGCCGGGCCGGCGTGCATCCATGCGATCACGCTGACCGGCCTGGACCCCAGCACGACCTACCACTATCGGGTCAAATCGGCCGATGCGGCCGGCAACGTCACGACCAGCGACGAGTACCCGCTCAAGACCGCCGTGCTCCCCGACGAGCCTTTCTCTTTCGCCGTTACCAGCGAGACCGGCGGCTATGGCGACGACGCGATCAACCGCCGGCTCTTCCCGCAGATCGCCCGCCATCGGCCAGACTTCCTGCTCGTCGTCGGCGATGCCGTCGCCAAAGGGAGCCTCTACGAAGAATGGGGGCGCTGGTTCTTTGACCCCGGCCGGCCGCTCTTGGCCCACACGCCGTTCTATCTGTGCCTGGGCAACCATGAAGAGAAATCGCCCTGGTTCTACCGCTTCGTGGCGTATCCAGAGCCGAAGAACTACTACGCCTTCGACTACGGCAACGCGCGCTTCGTCGCCATAGACAGCACCGCCGGCCTGATCTATAAAGACCGCCGGCCGGTCGCGGTCGCCGGCGAGGCCGGCTTCGGCCCCGGCTCGGCCCAGTATGCCTTCGTCGAATCGGCGTTGCAGACCGCGTCGGTGACCTGGAAGTTCGTCTTCTTCCACTACCCGCCTTATGTGTCGTCCGACTACCAGGTGGAGGAGATGCGTGTGCTGTGTCCGCTGTTCGAGCGGTATGGCGTGGATGTGGTCTTCAATTCTCACGCGATCCTGTATGAGCGCAGCCATCCCATCCGCGCCGGCCGGCTCGACCTGCGCGCCGGCGTGCGCTACATCGTCGCCGGCGGGGCCGGCAGCAAGCCGGAGTGGTTTCATCCCAAGCGCGCCTGGCACACCGCGCAATCCCTGGCTGTGCCGCACTTCGTCCAGGCGAGCATCGCCGGCCCGACCCTGGAGCTGCGCGCCATAGATGATGAAGGCCGGCTCTTTGACACGCTGACGTTGAGCAAATAGGGCGCGCCCGGCGCGCTCAGCAACAGGAGATACCCCATGACTCTTGGCGACACTCATGCCTTGCGCGCCGATGTCCTGGTCATCGGCGCCGGCGCGGCCGGCTGTCGCGCCGCCATCGAAGCTGCCGATAGCGGCGCGCGCGTCCTGCTCCTGGTCAAGGGGCGCTTCACGCACTGCGGCTCTTCGTTCTACCCCTTGACCCACGGCCTCGGCTTCACGACCGCCATCCCCGGCGGGCCGGACGAAGCCGCCGGCGTCGCGGCCCACTATGCCGAGATCATGGCCGCCGGCCAGGGCATGACCAGCCCCACCCTGGCGCGCATCCTGGCCGAAGACGCCCCACGCCGCTTCGAGGAGCTGACCGGCAAGCTGGAGCTTGAGTTCTATCGCGGCCCGGCCGGCGATGTGCTCTACATCACGCCGGATTATGGCAGCGGCGCGGTGCGCGCCGGCGGCGCGACCATCGCGGCGCTGCAGCGCGCCTTCGCCCGCCAGATCGGTCGGCGCGACATCCAGATCGTGGAAGACGCCGCGGCCGTGCGCCTGTTGGGCGACGCGGCCGGCTGTCGCGGCGCGGTCGCCGTCACGCGCGACGGGGAACTGCTGGTCATCGAAGCCGGCGCGACGATCCTGGCCGCCGGCGGCTATGCCGGCCTGTTCGAGCATCACATGACCGGCCCTGGTCTCCTGGGCGCCGGGCCGGCGTTGGCCCTGGCCCTCGGCGCGGAGCTGGTCAACCTGGAATACTACCAGATGATCCTCGGCATCACCCATCCGATGCGGCGCATGCTCATCGCCGAGTCCATCCTGGGATCGCTGCCGCGCCTGACCAATTCCCTGGGGGAGGAATTCCTGGCGCGCGATTTGCCGGCCGGCCTCTCCACCGCTGCCTGCATGACGGTGCGTTCCCATACCGGCCCCTTCCATATCGGGACGCCGGCGATGCACTTCGATCTCGCCCTCTTCGGGGAGATGCGCGCCGGCCGCGCCCTGCCCGGCGGCGGCCTGCGTTGCGATTTCACCGCCAAGCGCGCCGATGAGCTGCAGGGCTTCTGCGATGATTGGGTGGAGTGGGCGCTGGAACGCGGCGTAGACATCCGCGAGACGCCGCTGGAAATCGCCCCGCAGGTGCATGCTGATAATGGCGGCGTCTTGATCGGCCCCGACGCCGGCTGCCGCGTGCCCGGCCTGTATGCGGCCGGCGAGGCGGCCGGCGGGGCGCACGGCGCCAACCGCATTGGCGGCAACATGATGACCAACACCCAGGTCTTCGGGGCGCGCGCCGGCGCAGCGGCGGCCGCGTGGGCGCGGGGCGCGCCCCGGTCGGCGCTGCCGGCCGATGTCGCCGCGCCGGAACGCGCCCGTCTGGTCGAGATGAGCCGGCGGCCGGACGGCGCAGACCCGCGCCAGGCCCTGAGCCGGCTGCAGCATAGCCTGTACTACGATATGGCCGTGCAGAAGAACGCGACGACCCTGGCTCATGCTCTGGCGACGCTGGCGGAGATTGAGGCGGACGATCTGCCGGCCCTGGGAGCGCCGGCCGGCTCGGCCCAGCTCGCGCTGGAGCTGCCGCAGGCGATGGAGATGGCCCGCCTGATCGTGCGCTCGGCCCTGCTGCGCGAGGAGAGCCGCGGCCCGCACTACCGCGACGA
Source organism: uncultured bacterium (assembly GCA_903872005.1). Next base: position 3,470 of record CAIQJD010000786.1, read on the forward strand.
CTTCCCGACGCGCGACGACGCCAACTTCGGCCGGCCGCTGGTCTGGCGCAAAGCGCCCGACGCGCCGCCGGCGGCCCGCTTTGAAGCCCTGCCCTGACGCTCTGGACTGCGAAGGCTTGCCTTCGCAGCCCACAGGGGGCGGCGCAGCGAGAACGTCAGGGCATCCGCCTATTCTACACAAGGAGCCTATCCCATGTCTCAAGACGAAACCATCGCAGTCCGCCTGAAGAAGCTCGGCCTGGTCTTGCCGGCGCCGCTGCAAGCGCCGGCCGGCGCGCGCCTCCCCTTCGCCTTCGTGCGCGTGCGCGGCGACCATGCCTATGTATCCGGCCACGGCCCGCTCAATCTCGATGGCACGCTGGCCGGCCCCTTCGGCAAGGTCGGCGCGCAGGTCACGCCCGATCAGGCTTACGCCGCCGCCCGCCTGACCGCCCTCTCGATCCTCAGCAGCCTCCAGCGCGAGCTGGGCGACCTGGAGCGGGTCACGGCCTGGCTGCGCGTCTTCGGGATGGTCAATTCGGCCGCCGGCTTCAACCAGCAGCCGCGCGTCATCAACGGCTTCTCGGACCTGATCCTGGAGCTGTACGGGCCGGCGCGCGGCGCGCACGCCCGCTCGGCCGTCGGCCTGGCCGAGCTGCCCTTCGACCTGCCGGTCGAGATCGAAGCCGAGGTCGAGATCCGCATCTGAAGCCAGAGGGAATCTCCGCAGAGGCGCAGAGTACGCGGAGTTTCGGAAAGGAAGAGGGCTGGGGCAGAGAAATCCTTATCGTTTCCTCTCTGCGCCTCCGCGGTGATATATCTGCCGAATGAACCGCGCCGCTCGCGCTTGACTTCGCGCGCCGGCTGTGCTATAATTGCCCTTGAAAGCGCGTATCTTATGCGCTTTCAAGGGGGCCTCATGTCCGACATCCCATTTCGCAAAGCGCAACGCGACACGCTGACCGACCATGTCATCGGGGAAATCCGGCGCATGATCCTCGATGGGGCCATCCAGGCCGGCCAAATGTTGCCCACCCAGCCGCAGTTGGCCGAGCAGTTGGGCGTCGGCGTCGCCACCATCCGTCGGGCCGTCGCCGCGCTCAGCGCCGTCGGCGTCTTGGATTCCCAGCCCGGCCGCGGCACCACCGTCAACTCCGATGCTCTGGCCCTCTTGCAGGCCAACGCCCTCCTCGCCGGCCTCCTGGACCCCCGCCAAACCGCCATGATCTACGAGGCGCGCGAATCGGTCGAAACCCGCCTGGCCGAGCTGGCCGCCCAGCGCGCCACGCCGGCCGACAAAGCCGACATCCGCCAGGCGTTGGAAGATATGCGCGCCGCCATGGATGACAGCGTCGCCTTCGCCGAAGCGGACTTGCGCTTTCATCTGGCGGTAGCGCGCGCCGGCCGCAACGAGTTGCTGGCGCAGTTCTACCACGTCTCGCATCAACTTCTCACCGAGACCATCGAGCAGTTGGTCAATTTGCCGGGCATGAAAGAAGGGCAATTGCGCCTGCAACGGCGCGTGTTCGAGGCGATTGAGGCCGGCAATCCCAGCGCGGCGCGCGAGGCGGCCATCGCCCAATTGCGCGACGTCGAGGAATTGATGCAACGCGCCGGCTTGATTGAATGAGGCTTGCCGTAACAGAAACCACGCCATCCGGCGTGTGCTGAGGAGGTGATAGCAGATTCATAGCGTCCCATTGCCGGTTTGCCCTGAGCGCCGGCCCGTCCCGCCAGACGAGCCATGGCTCAGACCGCCGCAGATAGGCGCGCCGCGCCGGCCCTGTCCCCAGAAGGTGAGCCGTCCGATCTTATCATCATGCTAAGTCCGTTCAGGAAGGGAGAATCACGATGAAAGCCAACTCTCAAGTCAATGCGTCCTTGCAGTTTTCGACCCTCTCCGTCTCGCAGATCGAGGACATTCTCAGCAGCTCCTACGAAGTGCTGGAAGGCATCGGCATGCTGCTGATGTCCGACGAAGTAGTGGAGATGCTCAAGAAAGCCGGCGCCTGGGTGGATAGCCAGGGCCGCACCCACATCCCCAGCTTCCTCGTCAAGCGCGCCCTGGGCACGGCCGCCAGCCGTGTCGTCCTTTCCGGCCGTGATGGCAGCCGCAAGGTCGTCCTGGAGAAGGATCGCATCTACTACGGCACCGGCTCCGATACGCCCTTCATGTATGACCCATACACCGGCGAGCGGCGCGGCTGGACCTGCCAGGATGTCTACAACTCGGCCCGCACCGCCGATGCCTTGCCCAACATTGACTTCTTCATGTCCCACGGTCTGGTGCAGGATGTCCCGCCCAAGACCTATGACCGGGCGCAGTTCCTCTCCATGATTACCGGCATCAACAAGCCCATGGTCGTCACCGCCGTGGACGGCCAGGGCCTGAAAGATCAGCACGAAATGGCCTGCGCCGTCGTGGGCGGCGAGCAAGCCTTCCGCGCCGCGCCGGTCTTCGGCGTTTACATCGAACCGATCTCGCCCCTGCAGCACTCGCCGGAAGTCATGGATAAGCTGCTCTTCGCCTCGGACAAGGGCATTCCCATCGTCTACGTGCCGGCCCCCATCACCGGCGGCACCGCGCCCGTCACCCTGGCCGGCATCCTGACCCAGGGCATCGCCGAATCCCTGGCCGGCCTGGTCATTTCGCAGCTCCGCAGCCCCGGCGCCGGCCTCATCATGGGCGGCGTCTACACCTCCCTCGACTTCCGCAGCATGATCTTCTGCTACGGCTCGCCGGAACTGCTGCTCCTCAGCGCCGCGCTGACCGACATCGCCAAGTACCCGGGCATCCCGATGTTCTCCACGGCCGGCTGCAGCGACTCCAACGACTTCGACGAGCAGGCCACCTTTGAAGCCGGCGTCTCCATCCTCATGGCCGCCCTCTCCGGCGCGAACCTGATCCACGACGTGGGCTATGTCGAATCCGGCCTCAACGGCTCGTTGGACATGCTGGTCTTCTGCGACGAGGCCATCAGCATGGTCAAGCACATGCTGCGCGGCATCCGCGTCACGCCCGAAACCTGCGCCGTGGACGTCATCCGCGAAGTTGGCCCCGGCGGCCACTACTTGCAGCACGATCACACGCTCGCCAACTTCAAGGAGCAAATCTGGCGGCCGCAGTTCCTCAACCGCCTGGAGTATCTGACCTGGAAGGAACGCGGCGGCAAGACCTTGCGCGACAAAGTCCATAACAAGGTGCTGCGTATCCTGGACGAGTACCAGCCGGCTCCGATTGACCCGGCCGCCATGAAGAAGATGAAGGACATCGTTGCGCGCGCCGAAGGCCGCGCCTAGGGAACGGTCAGCGATCAGCAGTCAGCGATCAGCCGCAGCTTTCAGCGATGATTCCCCGGCTGAAAGCCGAAAGCTGATCGCTGAAAGCTGACCGCTGACAGCTACGAAAGGAGATGACGATGACGACGTATCCGGATATCCGCTTTAAGCCGTTTCTGAAGGTCATCAACGACCAGCAGATTGAGCAGATTCACGCCGCGACGCTGGAAGTCCTGGAGCGCACCGGCGTGCAGATGACGCATCCGCGGGCGCTGGAAGCCCTGCACGGGGCCGGCGCGCGCATCACCGGCGACCGCGTGCGTATCCCGGCCTGGTTGGTCGAGCAGGCCATCCGTCAGGCCCCCAAGCGCCTGATCCTGGGCAAGCGCAATGGCGAGCGTTCGGTGCATCTGGAAGGCGCCAAGTCCTTCTTTGGCCCCAGCCTCGACTGCATTGACTACCTCGATCCCCTGACCGGCGACCGCCGGCCCTTCACCAGCGACGACTGCCGCATCACCGCCACCGTGGCGGATGCGCTGCCCAATTTCTCCTGGGTCATGACCATCGGCATGGCTTCCGATGTGCCGGCCGACATCGCCGACCGCATCATCGCCAAGCAGGTCTTCACCTACACGGAGAAGCCGCTGGTCTTCTGCTGCAAGAACCTGCAGAGCGTCTCCGACATCTACGAGATGGCGCTGTTGATTGCCGGCGGCGAGGAGCGCTTCCGTCAGGCGCCGACCATGCTGCAATACTCCGAGCCGGTCTCGCCCCTGGTGCATTAAGACCCGGCCATTGACAAGCTGATCTTCTGCGCCGAGAAGGGCATCCCGCAGACGTACTACCCGGCGCCCATGACCGGCAGCACCGCGCCGGCCACCTTTGCCGGCACGATTGTGCAGGGCAGCGCCGAATCGTTGAGCGGCCTCGTCGTCGCCCAGTTGGTCGCGCCCGGCGCGCCCTTCGTCTACGGCGCGTTCTCCACGATCATGGACATGTCCACCACCATCTTCAGCTATGGCTCCTCCGAGATGAGCTTGATGGTGGCGGCCCTGGCGCAGATGGCGCAGTACTACCGGCTGCCCTTCTTCGGCACGGCCGGCTGCTCGGACAGCAAGACGCCCGACGCCCAGGCGGCGGCCGAAGCGGCTTTCTCCTGCCTCTCCTCGTCCCTCAGCGGCGCCAACCTGATTCACGACTCCGGCTGGCTCGACCACGGCTCCCTGGCCTCGCCGGCTTACCTGGTGTTGGTCAACGACATCCTCTGCATGGTCAACCAGTACATGCAGGGGCTGCCCATCAGCGACGAGACGCTGGCCGTGGAGGTCATTGACAAGGTCGGGCCGGGTGGGCACTACCTGAACGAAGATCACACCCTCAAGCACTTCCGCGATGTGTGGTATTCGCGCATCTTCGACCGCACCATCTACGCCCAGTGGCTGGAGCGGGGCAGCAAGACCTTCGAGGACCGCCTGCGCGAGGCAACCCGCAAGGCGATGGGGCACAAGCCGGCGGCGCTGCCGCCCGAAGTGCTCAAGGAAATCGAGCGTATGGCGAAGCGCTGGCGTTAGCGCCGGCCGCGCCCAACCGAAGCGCCGATCGTATCACCGCAGGGGGCGACGCCTCCTGCGGTGAGCGCGTTGACTTGTGGTATAATCTGTCTCGCAACTCACAAGGGAGAACTTCCATGGCCCACTTTTCGCATTGCATTACCGTGATTGATTCGCATACCGCCGGCGAGCCGACCCGCCTGGTTACGGCCGGCTTGCCGCCCCTGCGCGGCGCGACCATGGCCGAAAAATGGCGCTATGCCGCCCAGCACTTCAACCCGCTGCGGCGCATGCTCATGCTGGAGCCGCGCGGCCACGCCGATATGTTCGGCGCAGTACTGACCACGCCCTGCGACCCGCGCGCCGACTTCGGCCTGCTCTTTTGCGATACCGGCGGCTGGCTGACCATGTGCGGCCACGGGACCATCGGCGCGGCGATGTCGGTCGTGCAGACCGGCATGGTACCCGTCACCAGCCCGGAGACCGTGGTGCGCTTCGACACGCCGGCCGGCCTGGTCGAAGCCCACGTCCTCAGCGACGGCGGGCCGTCTAACACCGTCTGGGTCGAAAATGTCCCCAGTTTCGTCTATGCCCACGATCTGAAGCTGGATGTGCCCGGCGTCGGCCAGGTGACTGCCGACATCTCGTTTGGCGGCAACTTCTTCTTCATCGTGCCGGTCGAGCAGGTCGGCCTGACCATCGAGCCGAAGAACGGCCGGCGTCTGGTGGATGTGGGCATGACCATCTTGCAGGCGGCCAGAGCCGCGTTCAAGGTGCAGCATCCCGAAGCGGCGCATATCAACGCCATCCAATTGGTCGAATTCACCCAGCCCGGCAGTAACGGAGCGGACTATCGCAACGTCGTTGTATTCGGCGAAGGCAATTTCGACCGCTCACCTTGCGGCACCGGCACCTGCGCGCGCATGGCTGAGCTGCACGCCCAGGGCCGGCTGCCCCTGGGGCAGCATTTCATCCATGAATCCATCCTGGGGACGCGCTTCGACGGTCATCTGGCGCGCGAAACGCGGGTGGGGCCTTTCGATGCGGTCATCCCGCGCATCCAGGGCGCAGCGTACATCACCGGCTTCAATACGTTCGTCCTGGACCCGGCCGATCCGTTGCAGGAAGGTTTCAACCTCTTGGGGTAGGGCCGGCGCGCCGATGCTACGGATCGCCCCCCAATTGAAACGCATCCCGGCGAGGGGCCGAGGATCGGTGTGAGCCATCGCTCTGAATCCTGTTGGGACGATGTATCCACACTATGCAGCACAGAGGAGCACAGAGATGAAAGGACGCTGGATCCGCTTCGCAATCATGGGCATTCTGGTCACGTTGCTGGCCGTGGCGGCTGTGGCGCCGGCCGGCGCCAGTACAGCCTGGCAGCTCCGTTGGGACGGCGCGGAACACCCTGCGCCGATCACCAATGACGCCGACCGTCCCGATGTGGCGGTCGCCGGCGCGCAGACGGTGCATGTCGCCTGGGAAGGCTGGCTTGGCGATGACCTCAACATCTGGGCGTCCACGCGTCCGTTGCCAGGCGGCGCGTGGAGCGCGCCGGTCAACGTCTCGCAGGTCGAGCTGGGTACGGCCTATCCAGAGGCGGCGCGCCTGGCCGTCGGGAGCGACGCCACGGCGCACATCGTCTGGGAGACGTGGCAGGCGACGATCTACTACGCCTCGAAGCCGGCCGGCGGCGCGTGGTCAGAGGAGCAGCAGATTTCCGTGGATGGGCAGATGATGAGCCTGCCGGTCATCGCGATCAGCCCGCTCAATCAGACGCGGTTCGTCGCCTGGGAACAGAGCATTGACTACACCACGATCTTCACGTCCCAGTCGGCCATTTACTTCACGACCAGCGCCACCGGCGCGCCCGGCGAGTGGGAAGAGCCGATCAACCTGGCCGGCCTGACCCGCAACGCCATGAGTCCCGATATCGCAGTGGATAGCTCCGGCGCGGTGCATCTGGTCTGGACGGCCGAGCTGACCAGCGATGTGCCGCAGGTGTTCTACCGCCGGCGCAGTCCCGAAGGCGTCTGGGGCGCCATCCGCCAGGCGGCGTCGCGGCCCGATATGTGCGAGACGCCGTCGCTGGCGGTGGACCCGTTGTTCCGCCTGCCGGCCGTCGCCTGGGCCGAGGAGCAAGCCGATGGGGGGCGCGATATCTTCTTTGCCTCGCAATTCTCCGATGGCAACTGGAGCCTGGCGGCGCAGGTATCCAACGCGGACAACATCTCGCGCAGTCCGGATGCGCTGATCATGTCCGATGGGCGCATCCTGGTGGCGTGGGTGGGCATTGAGCCGGCGGACGATGCCGAGGCGCACGGCATCTTCTACGCGTCCCGCGAGCGTTTCGGCGAGACCTTCTCAGGGCCGAAACCCATTGAGGAGCCGGTCGGCGGGCGCAGCATCTCCACGCCGCGTTGGACCCTCGACAGCGCGGATGGCGTCCATCTGGTATGGGCGACCTGGGAAGAGGGCCAGCCGGTATCCATCTGGTATCGGCATGGGCGCGGCGTCACCGCGCCCGATCTGACGAATATCCGCTACCTGCCGTTGATCATGCGCCGGCGCTGAGCCGGCCGCTCCGTCGGATGGAGGTGGCTCACTTGGCGAGGAGGTAGTCCATGATGGCGTCAACTTCCACTTCGTCGAGGACGCCGGCATAGGCGGCCATCTCCGTCCCGTCCTTCCCCTGCGCGATGACCATGAAGAGGTCCTGGCGCTCGTAGGCCGGCGGCTTGATGCGCGGCGCCGACCCGCCGACGCCCTGCGCGCCATGACACTTGGCGCAATGGGTCGCGTAGAGCGCCGGGCCATTCTGTGGCGTGGCTGTCGTCGTGATGTCTCGCTCTTCATCCGTGCGCGCGACGCAGCCGGCCAGCAGGAAGCCGGCCGCCACGACCGCGATGAGGACACATAACGTCACTATATTGCGTGCGGGCATATCTTACGCCTCCAGTTCGCGCAAAGAAATCTACTGACGCTATTATAGCACGGGTAGAAACCCGCGCCAATAGGATGATTGGCTGAATCGTCCGCGTCCAGCTCAAAATGGGTGAGAATCAGGATTGTCGGCGCTTGCCACTTTTCCGCAACGCGAGTATAATCGGCGCTTGGTAGGTTCTAACCACACGAAGATACATTTAGTGGAAGGAGATAACGATCATGGCTTTCAAGATTACAGAGGAATGCATTTCTTGCGGCGCGTGCGAATCCGAATGCCCGGTGAACGCCATTTCCGAGGGCGACGATCGCTACGTGATTGATTGGACCAAGTGCGTCGAATGCGTCGGTCATTTCGATACGCAGCAGTGCTACGACGTCTGCCCGGTGCAGGCTCCGATCAAGGATCTCGCAAGTGCCGCGGCGGAGATGAAGCGAGGTGCGAGCACGGCAGCGCAAAGTATGGAACAGGCGCTGGAGCGCGTGTCGCGCGGATTCGAGCAGACACAGTCGGCTCTCGAGCATGTTCATGGACGCAATGAGACGGCAGCAAGAGAAGCCAACGAGTGCATGGAGCGGATGCGTTC
>CAIQJD010000787.1 GCA_903872005.1 uncultured bacterium
CAGCGCCTCGAGAGTGACTGGCGTGCGGAGGCGCACGGTGCGCGGGGCGTAGCGGCGCTTGATCTCATCCAGCCGGCCGTACAGCACGGCTTTGCCGCCGTTGATGAGGGCGATGCGGTCGCAGAGCTGTTCCACCAGACTCATCTCGTGGGCGCTCAGGACGACGGTCTTGCCTTCGGCCTGCAATTCACGGATCAACTGTTTGAGCAGCTCGACATTGACCGGGTCGAGGCCCTGAAATGGCTCATCAAGGATGAGGAGTTCGGGGTCGTGGATCAAGCCGGCGACGAATTGCACCTTCTGCTGCATGCCGCGGCTGAGGTCGCGGACGCGCCGGCCGGCCCACTCGGCCAGGTCGACGCGAGCCAGCCAGGAGAGCGCGCGTGGCCGTGCGACGGCGCGCGCCACGCCCTTGAGTTCTCCCAGGTAGAGCAGTGTTTCCAGGACGCTGAGGTTGCGGTACAGGCCGCGCTCTTCGGGCAGGTAGCCGACGCGCGCGCGGCTGACGCCCGGCGGGCCGCCCAGGACACGGATCACGCCGCTGTCGGCTTTGAAGATGTCCATGATGATGCGGATCGTGGTCGTCTTGCCGGCGCCGTTCGGCCCCAACAGGCCGAAGATTTCGCCCTGTCCCACCTGAAAGCTCAGGCCATTGACGGCGACGAAGCCATCGTAGGACTTGACCAGGTCCGCCACTTCGAGTTTCACTGTGTTCATGCCGTTTCTCCTTGCGGGCGATGCCTGGGAACGCCAGACAGTCTCGCGGCTGGCGACCGCCGACATTGCGCCGGCGGTCGCCGATGGGCCAGGCATCGTCGTGCCATGGGAACCCGTCCCTGGCGGGTTAGCGGATCGTCACGCCGCCCGATCCCCGGTCGGTGATGACGATGCTGATCTTGCTATCGGCGGCGGCGTAGTTTGCCGTTTCCCAGACGCCGGTATCGGAATCGCTGTCGCGCAGGTCATCTACCAGCTTCATGCCGGCGGCGAGATGCACGCCGCCAGAGCCGGCATCGCGCACTTCGACGTGGGCGGCCGCGCCGGCCGGCAGCGCGATGTTGACGCCGCCGGAGCCACAGCTCAAGCGCAGTTTCACGGATGCGTCTTTGCCGATGGTCACTTGCAGGCCGCCGGAGGCGCTGTCCGCGTCGAGGTCAAGGCGAGCCGCGTCGGGGATGGCGACGGCCATGCCGCCAGAGGCGCTGGAAAGGCGCGCCGATACCTGGTCGGCGCCGGCCGGCAGGCTCACCTTCACGTGGCCGGATGCGCCTTCCACGCGCACGGCGCTGAGGGTGAGGCCAGACAGGTCCAGATCCGAGCTGCCAGAGGCGGTGTTGATGGTCAAATCGAGGGGCGTCTTGGGATTGAGGCCGATCTCCCAGCGCGCCTTGGCCCAGTTGGCCGGGTTGACGCCGATGCGGAACGAGCCTTTCGTCCCCAGGAAGATCGTTTTGGTCTGGTCGCCAGAGACGCGGAAGTCGGTCTCGTCGTAGTGTGTCAGGGTGGCGTCGAGCAGGTTCGCCGAATCCGAAAGGGCGCGCAGCGTTGTCGGGGCCGAGCTGAGGTCGAGGGTGACGCGGGCGTTTTGGGCGCTGCCCACGGGTTCGGAGAAGCGCTCGGTCTTCAGCTCCGCGTTCGAGAAAGAGACGACCGGGATGCCGAAGAAGTTGTCGGTCGGCAACAGGCCAATGGTTGGGCCGGCGATCAGTACGGCGACCACGGCCCCGACGGCCAGGACGCCGATGAGCGCTCCCAGGAGCGGCGAGAGCCGGCCGAAGATCATGTCCAGGCCAATGACGATGAGCAGGACCGGCCAGAGCTGCCACAGGATGGACAGATTCTCCGCCGGGATGATGTTGAAGCTCGTCAGGAGCCAGATGATGCCTACGCCGATGAAGACGAAAGGCCAGAAAAGCGACCGGTAGCGCCGGCGCGGTTGACAACCCTTCTGTTCCATAGTGATTTCTCCCCTGTCCCCAATTCTGCGATACTCTCGCAGGCGGCGAGGCTGCGCCGGTGACCGCCGGCGGATACGACGCCTCGCGCGTGTGTTTCCGATAGTAATACGCATAGGACGGGGACGGGGTTGCGCGTTTCTCAGCGTTCCGCGTCCGGGAGATGAGCGGTGTCGCCTTCAAGGAGTATCTGCGGGACGCCATCCTGCAGGGCGATGACGCTCAGGCTGGCCGAGCGCAGATAGGGCGGCGTCCAGAGTTGTTCTGGTGGCCGGCCGGCATAGTGGGCTAACAGGCTCTTCAGCGCCACGCCGTGGCTGATGATGAGGATGGCGTGGCCGGCGTGGGCCGCCGCGA
>CAIQJD010000788.1 GCA_903872005.1 uncultured bacterium
TAGCGCGGGTAATAGGCCGCGTAGACGCCGGCGGCCGGCCCGGGGCGTGTGCTGCCGGTCACCCGCACGGTCGCGGCGCACGCCGCCGCGACGCTGGCGTAGACGCCGGCCCCGACGCCGGCCAGCAGCGCCGCCCCAAAGGCTGCCCCTTCGGTCACGTTCAGCGTGACGATCTCGGCGTCGAAGACGTCGGCCAGGATTTGCCGCCAGAGCGCGCTGCGCGCCCCGCCGCCGGAGGCGCGTATCTGCGTTGCCGTCACGCCCAGGGCGCGGATCAGCTCCAACGAATCGCGCAGCCCGTACGCGACCCCTTCCAGGACGGCGCGCGTCAGGTGCGCTTTGCCGTGACGCATGGTCAGCCCGACGAAGGCGCCGCGCGCCTGTGGGTCGGGGTAGGGGGTGCGCTCGCCGGCCAGGTAGGGTAGGAAGAGCAATCCCTCGCAGCCGGCCGGCGCTTCGGCCGCCTCCTCGGTCAGGAGATCGTAGACATCGCGTCCGCTCTGTTCGGCCAGGAGCGCCTCGTATTGCCCGACCGCGTCGCGGAGCCAGCGGAAGCTGCCGGCGGCCGAGAGCATCACGCCCATCAGGTGCCATTGGCCCGGCGCGGCGTGACAGAAGGCATGCAACCGCGCCGCCGGCTCCATGCGATAAGCGTCCGAATGGGCGAAGACGACGCCGGAGGTGCCCACCGTGACCGAAACGATCCCCTCGCGGATGATCCCCGCGCCGATGGCCCCGGCGGCCTGATCGCCGGCCCCGCCGACAATCGGTGTGCCGGCGATCAGGCCGGTCGCGGCGGCTGCCTCGGCGCTGAGGCGCGCGCTGACGGCCGGCGATTCGGTCACGGCCGGCAGCCAGGCGCGCCGGATATCCAGGGCTTCCAGCATTTCCGACGACCAGTCGCGCCGGCTGACATTGAAGAGCGCCGTGCCGGAGGCGTCAGAGACATCGCTGAGGAACTCGCCGGTGAGCCGGTAGCGGGTGTAGTCCTTGGGCAGCAAGATGTGGGCGATGCTGCCGTAGCGCGCCGGCTCTTCCTGCGCCATCCAGAGGAGCTTGGGCGCGGTGAAGCCGGTGAGCATGGGGTTGCCGATGAGCTGCAGCAGGCGCGCCGCGCCCAGCCGGCGGGTGATCTCCGCGCACTGCGCCGCGGTGCGCTGGTCGTTCCACAGGATGCAGGGGCGCACGGGGACGCCGGCCGCGTCCAGGGGGACCAGGCCGTGCATCTGGCCGGTCAGGCCGATGCCGGCGATGTCGGCCGGCGCGACGCCGGACTGGGCCAGGACCGCCCGGATGCTGGCGACCGCGCCATCCCAGAAGAGCGTCGCGTCCTGCTCGCTCCACAAGGGGCGCGGCGTCTGGAAGGGGTAGGCGCTGGAGGCGACCGCGGCGACGCGGCCGGCCGGGTCCATGAGCAGGGCTTTGGTAGCCGTGGTGGAGACGTCAATGCCGAGCAGGTAGGTGGTCATGCAGCACGTCCTCTCCTGCTGTTCGTGGTAATCGCAAAACGCTCTACCGCGACGGGTTATCCCCAAAGGGAACGAATAGGGTGGTTGAAGACAATTTCGCTTGTAACGCCTGGAATATCTGCTGAAGCTCGATGGAGGTATCGGCTTGTAGTCCCAGGCAAGCGCTGACGCCTGCGGCGTCAGTACTCAGTCTGGAGTGCAACATGAGTTTCAGGGAATGATCTGGTTGTCTATCCATCGCATAGGCGTGTAGATGCATCGAATCGCCAACAACGGCCGGCGCTCGTAAGTGACGGAAGTCAAACTCACGACTCATGTAGTTGAGCAGTTGATCCTGAACGACCAGAACCAGCCTTTTCTGAACGTGTTCGAATGTTTTGATCTTGTGATGCATCTGCACCAGGGTGGTCTTCGCCGTCATCTTCCAGTTCATTCCATAGGGCCGATTAGAGGCTGCGACATCGTCTTCCTGTAGGACTCTGAGCGTTTGGAGAAGTCTCTGACGCGCCGGCCAAACCGTGCCAGTGGTATCAAGAGACTGAAGCTCGATCCCTACGAAGTCCTTCACCTTTCCATACTTTGCCGAGACGAGAAAGTAGTCCACGCTTCCGCCAGGAACTGAGACCTCTGGAACGATATGTAGTTCATTGCCGGGTTCGTGGGTGGTAAGCAGGTGCAAGCAATCTGTGAATATCTGGCGACGCGCTGTAAGACGGGCCGGGCAGATGATAATGGGTTCTTGGCGCTTTCCATGCGATACTGTGCAAGAACCGATGGCGATATCAGGATCGCTCTTCCTCACCTTGTAACACTTCTTTCCCAGAAAGATGCAGTTCTGTTCCCGGATGATCTGACTCCAGTCCTCGCCGGCCTTTTCAACGGAGTGACCGAAAAGCTCAACGATGGCGCTCATAGAAGTCGCACGCACCTTTCTTGGGCAAGCTCAAGGTATTTGGGCGATATATCAATCCCCACAGATTTCCGACCCAGGTTGTAGGCTGCGTATAACGTGGTCCCTGTGCCGCAGAAGGGATCGAGGACCATGCCGCCGGCCGGGCACGTTGCCAGGATAGGTATTCGGCACAATTCTTCAGGATAGGGTGCGAAATGGGCGCTCCTCTTCTGGGTATCCTCTGGAAGAATGTCCCACACATCACTCGGTTTGCTGCCCCTGGGGTGGTAGCGAAGGATATAGAAGCCCTTATCGCGCAATTCCTTCGCTCGACCAGATACCCTCTCGCTGTCAGAATGTGTGGCTCGCTGTTGCCCGCGAATAATCATCCGGAAATCCGAGATATTGCCGGCGATGACTTCGGCGAGCATTTGATTCAGCGCCTTGAGCGCATTGCGTTTCTCATCTGCATCCAGAGCGGTGGACAGCTCGATTTGTCGCTTGTATCGAACGCCGCTCACCCCAGTCCCCGAAACGACGGAACCATTGACGATCTTTGCCTCGCGTGGTTTGGAACGAATAGCGTCCGCGTCATAGTAATACCGGGGTTGCTTGACGAAGTGAAAGACATTTTCATGCACATTGCCAAGCCGATCTTTAGTGTTATCCATGCCGCTCTTGACCTTATTCCAAATCACGCTATTGCGAAGGATCCAACCTTGTTGGTCAATCAACTCAAGGGCGACACGCCATGGGATTCCCACAAGGCTCTTATCGTGATAGCTGTCGCCGATATTGAGCCAAAATGACCCTTCCGCCTTCAACACGCGTTTGATTTCAGCGCAGATACTGGCGAGACCGTGGATGAAATCGCGGTAGTCTTCCTCGAGACCAATCCCCCCGTTTTGGTATTCCCGTTTTCCCCAATATGGGGGCGAAGTCATCACGAGATCAATGCATGCGTTGGGCAGATACCGCAACACACTCAGCGCGTCGCCCAGCATGAGGATTGGTTGAAGATGCGATCCGCCAATATAGGACTCAAGGGCTTTCCCATATTTGTCCGTGATGATAGCGCCCCAATCCCACGGAGTATACATTGGCAGCAGATCGGTTTGTGCGACCATTGGCTCCGCGTGTAGCATAGGCAATTTACCTTCTCTCAGTCAACCATTACGCAAACCACTTGCCTCTGATTCATTATAGCACAAGAAATGCCCGGCCAGCGCGATCTACGGTTTGAGAACAGCAGAGAGGAGTCAGATTTTAGACTTCCCAATCCTGACCGAGCATCGAGACTCTAGGACGCGCCGGCCGGCTTTCCGAGCGCCGCGAACTGCTCCGCCAGGGGGCCGCGATCCTTCATGAAGGCGAAGCGCGCCCGGCGCGCCCGCCCGCGCCCATCGCGATAGTGTACCTCGACGACGTCGAGCAACAGCCGCCGGCGCAGGTAGACGGCGGCTATCTGCTCGGCCGCCAGCGTCCAGACCCGGCTCTGGAACCAATGGTCATAGGTGAAGCTGAGCCGGCCGCCGCGCACCGAGAGGTAGCCGGCCCGCCCGCCGGCGCGGGGAACGCCCTGCGCCCGACAGCGGCCGGCCAGCTCTGGCGCCTGATGGCCCAGGACGATCAGGTGCGCGACCGGCAGGGCGTCGGACTGGCGCACCTTCTGCACGAAGCCCTTCAGCCGGGCGAAGAGAGCGCGTAGAGTGAACCAGCCCCAACCGATGATGCGCGGGGCCAACAGCACGATGAGGCCCAGGGCAATGACGGCGATGCCGCCGGCCAGGTAGGGATATTTGACGCTGAGAAATGCCAGCACGCCGACGGAGGCGTCTTCGGCCAGGCTGAGGCCGATGTTGCTGATGTTCTCGGCCGGGCTGGCGACGTTGACGGCGGCGCGCGCGCCTGCCTTGCTGCTGTGCGACGCCAGGGCCACGCCGCCGCCGATCAGCGCTCCGACGACCAGCAGTTCCGGCCGGGCGTCGCCAATCACCGCCAGGGCCAGCATGGCCGCGCCGATGGGCCGGATGAAGGTATGCGCCACATCCCAGAGGTTGTCCACGAAGGGGATCTTGTCGGCCAGGAAGCCGATCAGGTAGAGGATGCCGGCCGTGACCAGCACCGGCCAGGTCGCCAGG
This sequence comes from uncultured bacterium, assembly GCA_903872005.1. Next base: position 4,503 of record CAIQJD010000788.1, read on the forward strand.
ACATCCAGGCCGGCCGGCGCATTTTGCACCCAGCCCAGCCGGAGCGTCAGGCCCACCACCAGCACCGTAGCATAGAGGTTGATGCCCGAAGTGAGCGACAGGGGCAGCAGCGTGGCGATGGTGTTCAAGAATTCCATCGTATCCTCCTCCGTTTCGCTATGGGCGACGTATATCCCGATAGAACTCAGCCGGCTCTCTGGCCCCGATGGGGCAGGCCGTGATGCAGGCGATACATTGCCGGCGCGTGCAGGGCGATGGGCGATGTTCCAGGGCGTCCTGTTGCGCGGCCATCTCTGGCGTGGGGTTGTACTCAGCGATACAGCGGGCGCGGTCGAGGCCGGTCGGCCCCAGCGCATCGGTCGGGCAGGCGTTCCAGCATTGTGTGCAACTGGAGCAGTAGTAGTCGAGCAGGGGGCGGTCGGTCGGCCAGTCGGCGTCGCAGAAGACCGCGCCAAAGCGCACGCGCGGCCCGAAACGCCGATGCACCACCAGGCCGTTCTTGCCCAGGATGCCCAGGCCGGCCTCGACCGCGGCGCGCTTCAAGTCCATCAGGTCTATGGAATGGGCGTAGGTGAGGGCTTCGGCGCGTTGGCCGGCGCGGCGCAGAGCCTCGGCCAGTTGAAACGAGAGCGACTCCATCACGGCATAGA
>CAIQJD010000789.1 GCA_903872005.1 uncultured bacterium
ATCTCCAGCGCCGCGTGGCCGCCGGCCGCGCCCTGGCCTGGCTGCGGACGCAACAACAGGCCAACGGCAGCTTCGGCGGCGGCAACAACAGCGCCAGCGCCGTCTACGCCATCGCAAAGGGCGGCCAGAACCCGGCCGGCCTGGCCTGGACCCCGACCGTCACCAATGCCGTGCAGGCATTGGAAGCCCTGATGCCCACGTATGTTGGCCTCCCGGATCCGCCAGACAAGAATCGCCCGCGCGAGGCCGAGGCTGCGAAGGCGGCCCTGGCGGCCGTGGCCGCCGGCCGCAACCCGCGCGCCTTCGGCGGCTATCATCTGGTGGAGCGCATCCAGTTCTACTACGATGCGGCGACCGGCCGCTATCATCCCACGCACCTCTTCCGCAACGATCTGGCGATCATGGGCCTGGCCGCCGGCGGCGCGCCGATCCCAGACGCCGCACGCGCCACGCTCCTGGCGCAACAGACCCCCTGCGGCGGCTGGGGCTGGGCTTCCGCCACCGTGCCAGACATGGACACCACCGGCCGCACCCTCCAGGCGCTCATCGCCGCCGGCCAGCCGGCCAACGACGCGGCCTTCGAGCGGGCTGCCGCCTGCATTGCCAGCTTCCAATATCCCGATGGCTCGCTCCCCGACCGCAGCAGCGCCACAGCCGGCAACTCCAACTCAACCTTCCTCGCCATCGCCGGCCTGTTGGCCGCCGGCCGAGATCCCCGCGACGCGCCGTTTGTAGTCGTCGCGCCCAGCGGCGCGCTGAACAGCCTGCTCGACGCGGCGCTGGCGTTCCAGGAAGATAGCGGGGCGTTCATGTTCACCCACGCCTATCCCGAAAACCGGCTCATGGCCGTGCTGGATGCCGTGCCGGCCCTGAGCGACGCCTACCCGGCCTACGCGCCGCTCGATCTGCCGGCGCAGACGACCGCCGGCGCGGCGCGCCTGGCAACGCAAGGCGCAAAGCTCGTGGCGATAGCGCCTTACAGCGACGACGGCAACCGCAATGGCTCCATGATGGCCCAGAGCAGGGTCGCCGGCGGCGCCTGGACGACGCTGCCCGTCAGCGTCACGGTCGGCGCCTATCTCATCCCGCTCGACATGCCGCCGGCCGACCGGCGCAGCTTCACCATCGCCCTGCAATACCACGACGCGGACGGCGTCCTGGGCGACGCCGGGCAAAGACTATATTTGAGCGTCATTCACCTGCCGATGATCGCCAAATAATAGAGACGCGTAGGTGTGAAACCAGTAGGAAGGAGGTGATACAACAGCATACCCCAAAAAGGGCAGCGCGCAACAAAGCAGCCAGAAGAGAGGAGAGTAATTCGATGAGAATGAGAAGATGGATCTTCCGTATCGGAATGATCGCCTTGATGACGGCGCTATTGACCAGCCTGATGGTGATGACTTCTGCCGCTCAGGCGGGCACCAAACAAGTCGGACTGGTGGTGCGCTTTAGCGACGGCCACGAGCATTTGCAGATCGTGACGGTGCCCAATGATGCCACGGCCTTGCAAGTTTTGGAGGCTTCGTGGGTCAATGTGACCTGGAACGACGCCGGCTCAGGCCCAACGATCTGCAGCCTGAACAACGATGGATGCCCCAGCAACGATTGCTTCTGCAATCCGGACCATTTCTGGGCATTCTGGGTGTTGAACGGAGCCGGCGATGGTTGGGATATCTCTCCGGTCGGCGTTGGCGTAGCCCAGCCGGCCAACCAGAGCGTCATCGGCTTTGCGTGGAGCGGCTTCGACGAGTCATTTAACCCGACGACTCAACCGACGCCGCATACCTTCGCCGCATTACAGGGCCTCGTGACGCCGGCGCCAAGCTGCCAGATCATCCATGTTGAGGCCGAAGCTGGCACGCACACCGCGCCCATGTTGATCGGGCACGATCTCGCTGCGTCTGACTGCTACTATCTGTACACGCCGGACTTTGGCGGCCCCAACGGCACGGTGAGCTTTCAAGTTAACGTGACTCAGGCCGGCGCCTATGTCATCTGGGCCCGCGTGCGCGCCTCCAACCAGGGCGCTAACTCGTTCTTCGTCTCCGTGGACGGCGGCGCGGAAGTGACGTGGATGTACGAAGAGGGCGGCTGGGTCTGGGGTAAGGTGAAGAACCTCAGCACCGGCCAGATCGTCATCTACAACCTGACGGCGGGCAATCACACCGTGCGTTTCCGGACGCGCGAGGCCGGCTCGCAGATTGACGCCATCGAAGTGGCGCAGAACATCGCCGGCTGCCAGCAGCAACTCGTCTACTACTGCGTCCCGACGCCCATGCCGACGGACACGCCGACCAACACGCCGACGCCGACGGACACCCCGACGCCGACGGACACCCCGACCAACACCCCGACCAACACACCGACGGACACCCCGACGAATACGCCGACCAACACGCCGACGAATACGCCGACCAACACCAATACACCCACCAACACGCCCACCTTCACGCCAACGCCGTTCTGTGAGATCGTGCATGCCGAGGCTGAAGGCGGCGCGTACACCTCGCCCATGTTGATCGGCTCGGATCCCGAGGCTTCCAACTGCTACTATCTGTACACGCCCGACTTTGGCGGCCCCAACGGGACAGTGAGCTTCCAGATCACGGTCAGCCAGTACGGCCAATACACCATTTGGGGCCGCGTGCGCGCCTCCAATCAGGGCGCAAACTCGTTCTTCGTCTCGGTGGACGGGGGCGAGGAAGTGACCTGGATGTATGATGAAGGCGGCTGGCTCTGGCGGCAGGTGAAGAACCTCAACACCGGCCAGATCGTCCTGTACGATCTCACCCCCGGCACGCACACGGTCAGCTTCCGCACGCGCGAAGCCGGCTCGCAGATTGACGCTATCGAAGTAGCTCGCAATCTCGAAGGCTGCACGGGACAGCAGGTAATCCCATGCAGTTGGACGCCGACGTTCACGCCCACGTCCACGCCGACCGAAACGCCGGTCCCCACGTCCACAGCGACGCCGACACCCACGCCGGTCCCGGAAGAAATTCCTGAGCCGACAACGATCATCCTGCTGGGCGGCGGTCTCGCCAGCCTGGCCGGCTACTTGCGCCTGCGCCGCAAGGCCCGCTAGTTCGTAAGGTGCGACTTTGCCGGGACGCGCCCCCGCCAGGGCGCGTCCCGCTCTGTCTCACACAGATCTTATCAGGAAGAGTGACGTATCATGCGCCCGACATGTAGTTTGTCTTGTGATGTGAATCGAAGAACCAGCCATCCCGTCCGCCGGCTCCTGCTCGGCCTGCTCCTCGTCGTCCTCGCTCTGGTCTCAGCTTCGACTCTCGCTGCGCCACAGCCGGCGCAGGCCAAAAGCCCCAACCGCGCCGCGCTGGTCGTGCGCTATGGCGACGGGGCCGTTTTCACCACCTGTGTCGAATTCAATGAGCCGGAGATCAATGGCCTGGAGCTGCTCAATCGCTCTGGCCTGCGCGTCGTCGTGGAGCAGACCGGCAACCTGGGCGGCGCAGTGTGCAAGATCGAACGCGATGGCTGCGACTTCCCGTTGGATGACTGTTTCTGTCAGTGTATGGGCGCAAACTGCACGTATTGGGCCTACTACCATCAGATCAATGGCGCCTGGCAATACGCCAACGCCGGCTCCGGCAGCTACAAAGTGCGCGACGGCGCGGTCGAAGGGTGGTCCTGGGGGCCAGGCGACTTTGGCAACAGCGGCACGCAGCCGCCGGCCGTCGCCTTCAACCAGGTCTGCGCCGTGCAGCAGCCGGCAACCGCCACGCCCGTCCCGCCGACGGCTACGCCGCAGCCCACAGCCACCCCAACCCAGCCCCCGACGGCCACGCGTACCCCGACCCGCAC
>CAIQJD010000790.1 GCA_903872005.1 uncultured bacterium
GGCGGAAGGTGGAAGAGTAGGCGGGCCGGCCGTGTAGGGGCGCTCCTTGTGAGCGCCCGCCTGGGGACGGCCACAAGGGCCGATGCTACTCCAATTTCAAATGCCTGTTGTCCGAAACTGCCGGCTTGAGTATAATGGCTCCATACGCTTATGTGATGGTTCAGTGTCCATCATATCGGCAAGGATGGCGACCCGCGCCGAAGAAGAACGGTATCGTCAGGTGAATCCATGAAACCCGAATACGACTTCTCCAAAGCAGAACGCGGCAAGTTCTATCGTCCGAACGCGGAGACGCGCTTTCCGGTCTACCTGGAGCCAGATATTGACGCATCCCTGACCCGCCTGGCACAAGATGGACAGGTTGACGTGCAAGACCTCGTCAACGAGCTGTTGCGCGCCGATCTGGAATTGCTGCAAAGCCGGCCATGAAACAGCTCCGCGGCACAGACCTCAAGCGTTTCCTCCGGCATGGCCCCAAACCGCGCCGGCAGCTCGCCATCCTGCTCCAATCGGTCGAATACCCGGTCAACGTCGGCTCCATCTTCCGCATTGCCGACGCCTGCGACGCCGCGGCCCTCGTCCTCTCTGGCATCACGCCGACGCCCCCCAACCCGACCATCGCCAAAGTGGGGCGGAGCAAGGACAGCCGCGTCCCCTGGCGCTATGTGGAGCGCCCCGAAGACGCGGCCGCTGAGCTGCGGGCGGCCGGCTATCACCTCTGCGCCCTCGAAATCACCGACGCGTCGCGCCCCTACTACGAATACCCCTTCCCCGACAAAGTCTGCCTGGTCGTCGGCCACGAAGATCACGGCGTGACCAAAAGCATGCTGGCCCTGTGCGACGGCTCGGCCTACGTCCCGATGTTCGGCAAGGGCCGCTCGCTCAACGTGCATGTCTCCCTGGCGGTGGTCTGTTATCACGTCTTGCTGGCCGCGTGAGCCTGTATGGAGCGCGTAGGCTTGCCTACGCCCCACACCCTTTCCCTCGCTCGGCATGGTTGCAGGATCCGTCGTTCTCTGGTATCGTCGCGTACAGATGGCCGGCGGGAGGCGCGCGATGACCCTCAAGGAAATTCTGGCGCGAGAGATCGAAACCTTGCCCGAAGAGCAGCCGACGGACGTCTTAACCTTCGTCCGCTTCCTCAAGGTGGGATTGGCAGACACGGCGCTGCTGGAAGCGCGTTTCCAGGTCGCGCTGGCTGAAGCGCGCCGGCTGGCGCAAGCGCGCGGCATCACCGATGCGGAGATCGCTGCCACGCGCGCCGGCTCATGATGCGCGTGGTCCTGGACACGAACGTACTCCTCTCAGCGGTTCTAGGGCGAGCGTTGGCGCCGATTTTGGAAGCATGGATCGCCGGCCGCTTCGTCCTGATTATCAGCAACGCCATCATACGAGAATACGTGGATGTCCTGTCTCGCCCCAAATTTGGGCTGCCCCCTTCTGTCACAGATGCAATAGTCAGCTACCTGTTACATCGCGCGGAATTCGTCACACCGGCCGCATCCGCCGGCGTCATCGCGTGTGACCACACCTACGCACTCCACACCCCTAAAGTCCCATTGTCGCGCCTTGCGCGCCGCACTATAATATACGCGACGACCTGTGGTATGCCGTGAAAGGAGCGTCGCAGATGAAATATCGCCTGATCCTTCTGCTCTTTGCCGGCCTCCTGTTTTTCGCCCTGGCCGGCGCGCCGGCGCAAGCCGACTCTCCCGCGTCGCCCAGCCTGGCCGGCTGCCCGGTCTTGCCGGCCGACAACATCTGGAACACCCCCATTGACACGCTGCCCGTAGACGCCAGCTCGGCGGCCTACGTCAATACCATCGGCGCGGCCAGCACGATGCACGCCGACTTCGGCTCCGGCCTCTGGAACGGCGGCCCCATCGGCATCCCCTACACCACCGTGCCGGGGACGCAGCCGGGCGTCGCCATCAGCTTTTACTACCCCGACGAGAGCGACCCCGGCCCCTATCCCATCCCGCCGGACGCGCGCATCGAGGGCGGGCCGGCCGCGACCGGCGACCGGCATGTCCTGATCCTCGATCAGGACGCCTGCCGGCTCTACGAGGTCTACGACGCGTATCCGCAGGCCGACGGGAGCTGGAGCGCCGGCTCCGGCGCGATCTA
>CAIQJD010000791.1 GCA_903872005.1 uncultured bacterium
CTGGCGCTGGCGCAGCCCAGCAGCTCTGCCATGCGCGGGTTGGCCGAGACGATCTGGCCGGCCGAATCCTCAATGAAAATGCCTTCATCCATGCAGCGCACGATTTGCTCATTGAAGTCGTTCAGGCGCGCGTTCTGGATGGCGCTCACCGATTGGTTCGCCAGCGTCGTCACCAGAGAGAGGATGTCGGCCGACGTGCGATGCGGTTGACGCCACCAGAGGCCGATAGCCCCGACGACTTGATCGGCTTGCAGCATGGGGACGATGAGGTGCGAACGATAGCCCTCTTTCAGACATACGGCGTTGTGGGCCCCCGGCGCGGCGGTCAGGAGGTCGGCTATCTGCGCCGGCTTCCTGGTCGCCACGACCTGCTGCGCGGACTGTTGCTCGTCCGTTTTTTCCAGCAGGGCAACATTGAGCGCCTTGATGCAGGTGGGATGCAGGCGGTGGCCGACCCGGACTTGCAAGACGGTATGGTCCGGCGACCATTCGTAGATGCCGGCGGCATCCGCAGCGGCCAGCTCACAGGCCGATTGCGCCACGGCCTCCAGGACGCGGTCGAAATCCAGCGACGAATTGACCGCCTGGCTGGCGCGGTTGATGGCTTCGAGCCGGCGCAGCGAGCGCCACGTCTCTTCCAACAGACAGGCATTTTCGATGGCGATGGATAATTGGTCCGCGATAGAGGAGACCAGTTCGACCTGCGCGGGGCCGAAGCGTTGCGGCTCTTCGGCCGCCAGGAGCAACAGGCCGGCCTGTAGCTCGCGCGTGTTCAATTCCAGAGCCAGCCAGGAATGCATGCCCAGAGCTTCGGCGCGCTCCAAGAACCGGACCGTGGGCGCTGTCTGACCCTGTTGGATCGCGCCCAATTCCAGCAACGCCTGGGTCTGCGCCGCGTCAAGACTCTCCATCAGAGACACCAGCTCCGATGGCAGGCCGGCCATCGCCCCCAGCAGCATGTCGTCGCCGGAACGTAAGTAGATCGCGCCGGCCTTCACTTCCAGCGCCGCTACCATACGCTGCAACGCGTCATTGAGAAAGCGTTGCAGGTTCAGGCGGTAGTTCATGGAGCGAATGACGGTGTTGATGGCCGTCAATTCACGATTCTCGCGCTCCAGCTCCTGAATGCGCCGTTCGATGCTTGCCAAATCGGCGCTCGTGGCCGGCGCAGGTGTGTCGTTGTTATCCACGCGCATGGAACTCTCCACCAAATCGTCCGACAAACACTGACGCAATGCCATTATAGCACAAGTTCGCTTGGCGGAACAAGCGCAAGTATGCGTCAACACTATCGTCCGCGATTCTTGACAAGATAGCTTGCTCCATGTTATACGTAAGCGTTGGACTCGCGCGCACGAGGAGACAAGGAGCAACATGGAGAACTTGGGGAATTCACAGGCCGCCGATCCGCAAGCCGCGCCGGAACGGATCAGGTTTGGCGCGGCATTGGCCGGCATCGTGGATCGGCCGATGGAAACCTTGCAGCGCGTCTATCAGCACGCGCGCGGCGCCTGGGTCGGGCCGCTCTTGATCGTGATCGCAGCGATGCTCTGCCTGAGTGTGGTGTCTGCCCCCTATGCGGCCGAATTGGCGCGGGCGCAGGTGGAGCAGCAAGTGCGCGGCCTGTCGCAAGCGCAGGCGGATCAAGTTCGGGCCGCCATGACGCGCCTGACGCCGGCTGTGATGAGCGTCAGCGCGGCCGCCGGCAGCTTGCTCTCGGTCGGCATCGCGCTGCTGGTCTCCAGCGGCGTCCTCTATTTTGCCGGCCTGTTGGTGGGCGCGGAGCTGAATTTCGCCCCATTGCTCACGGTGATGGCCTGGTGTTGGCTCCCCTTCGCGCTGCAAAGTCTGACTCAGGCCGCTCTCATTATATATCGGCGCGGCCTGATCGTCAATAAGGGCCTCTCTTGGCTCGTCTCTGTAGGCGAGTCTACCAAAGACCGGGCCAATTTCCTGTACTATTTGTTGGGCTACGTCGAGATCTTCGCCCTGTGGCATCTGGTCTTGATTTGGGCGGGGGCGCGCGGCGCCGGCAAGGTCTCGCGGACGCAAGCCTTCCTGATGACCCTGGCCTATGCCATCCTGACCATCGGGCTGGGCTGGATTCCGTCGGTCGTGGCGCGCATCTTTACGCCGGCCGCCGGCTGAGCGCGGCCCAAGCCGACGCGGCCGGCGCGAATAAAAGCGCCCCGGCCGCCGTCTATTGTAGCAGGTCACTGGATGATGGTGTTTGAGCATCGTCGCCCCCCGGGTGCGCGGCCGCCGGCCCGCCGGGGGGCGCTGCATCGTCTGGAAGATGAGTGGGAGCGTTGTCCAAGAAAGGGGTTGTGCATCGCATGAGTCGCACGTTGAGAATCATCGCCATTCTCGTGGTCATCGTCGGGTTGGGTGTCGCCGGCTATCTCTATTTCGGGCCGGCGCGCACCCCCAAAGCGCCCGACTATCAGATCGTCGCTGTCAAGCGCGAGACCTTGATGGGAAAAATCGCCGCCACTGGCTCCATCACGCCGCGCACGCAGGTCAACTTGAACTTCAAGGGCACGGGCCGCGTGGGCGAGGTGAATGTGGAGTTCGGCCAGGCCGTCAAGAAGGGCGACGTATTGGCCCGGCTGAACGCCAAAGAGCTGGAGCTTTCTTTGGAGCAGGCCAAGAACTCCTTGAAGATCAGCCAGACGCAGTACGCGCAGACGGAAGCCGGCCCGACCGCCGGCGAAGTCGCCGCGGCCAAGGGCAGCCTTGCCAGCGCCAAAGCGTCGTATGAGAAGACGGCGCGCGGCCCCAATCCCGAAGACATTGCCAGCGCCCGCGCCAGTCTGGATAGCGCCAACTCCGCGCTGCGTAAGCTGCAGCGCGGCCCCACCTCCCAGGAAATCACAGTCGCCAAAGCCAACCTGGAACAGGCGCGTATCGCTCTGGATCAGGCGCAAGCCGCGTATGACCAGGTCTCCTGGTTCGGCGGCATCGGCGCGCTGCCCCAATCGCTGAATTTGCAAAAGGCCACCATCAGCTATGAGGCGGCCCAGGCCAACTATGAGCTGGCGACGCAAGGCGCCACCGAGAGCCAGGTGAAGGCCGCCCAGGCGCAGGTAGCTCAGGCGCAAAGCTCTTTGGAGCGGTTGCTGCAAAGCCCCACCGCCAGCGAGCTGGCCCTGGCCGAATCGCAAGTGACCCAGGCCCAGGCGAACCTGGACCGGCTGACCAACAGCCCCACTCCGGAGCAGCTCGCCATTGCCCGCGGCCAGGTGCGCCAGGCCGAAATCGCCGTGGAGCAGTCGCAGTTGACCCTGGATGGCGCGTCGCTCATCGCGCCCTTCGACGGCATCGTGGCTCAGGTCAACATCCAGCGCGACGCCTTCCCCTCGGCCGGCCTGCCGGCCGTCGTCCTGGTGGACCTGTCCGAGTTCTACGTGGACGTCAGCGTGGATGAAATTGACGTCACGCAGATTAGCGCCAGCCAGGATGTGCTGCTGACCCTGGATGCCCTCGCCGGCGTCACCATCAACGGCTATGTGGAGAAGGTGGCCCCGACCGCCACCAACGTCGGCGGCGCAGTGAGCTACACGGTGCGCGTGACCATCCAGAAGCCGGATGCGCGGCTGCGCGCCGGCATGACCACCACTGTGGAAATCATCACCGCC
>CAIQJD010000792.1 GCA_903872005.1 uncultured bacterium
GATCTCGTTGATCTGCTCGATAGAGGTGGGGCGCTTGCTACGCACGGCGCTTTCGCTGCCGTCGGCGAGCATGACGATGCCGGTCTCGCGCGATTGCGGCTTGGGGCCGGGGTAGCGATAGTCGTCCTCGTTAACTTGCGCGGGATCATCGCCGGCCGCCTTGACGGCCATGCTATAGAAATAGGCTGCCAGGGTAGTGCCGTGGTGTTCCGGGATGAAGGCGATGATCTTTTCGGGCAGGTGGTGCGCCCGCGCCAGTTGGATGCCGGCGGTCACATGCTGACGAATCAGGTCGGCGCTGGTCTGCGGATCCAGGCGCTCATGGACGTTCACGCCATCCATCTGATTCTCGATGAAAAGATACGGCTCACGACCCTTGCCGATGTCGTGGTAATACGAGCCGACGCGGGCCAACAGGGCATCGGCCCCGATGCGATTGGCAGCTTCTTCGGCCAGATTGCTGACCAGGATGCTGTGATGGTACGTGCCCGGCGCGCTCAACAGGAGCTGGCGCAACAAGGGGTGGTTGGGGCGCGAGAGTTCCATGAGCCGCAGGCTGGTGGTGATGCCGAAGATGGAACCGAGGAAGTAGAAGCTGGCGACGGCGACGCCGCCCGAGATCAGGCCATTCGCCAGGCCGGCGCCGAGGAGCGTCGCCAGGCTGAGGGCGTCATAGCTTTGACCGGGGAGGCGAAAAGCCAGGATCACGGCGGCGTTGACCACCGAGACAAAGAGGCCGGCCCAGGCATACATGCTCAGACGCTCGGCTCGCCCAAGCACCATCAGTCCAATCAGGCCGCCGATGAAGGCGTAGAAGGTGATTTCCAAAGAGGGGCCGGCCATGTAGCCCACGATCGTCGCCATGAAAATGGTCGCCGCCAGGCTAACCTGGAAGTCCATCAGCACCGCGAGAAGCATGGAGAGGGCCGCCAGCGGGAAGAGATAAGGCATGACGGCCTGGGCCGGCGCCATGAATTTGGCGGCGATGGTGAAGGCGACCAGCAGGGTGAAGAGGAGCGTCGGATAGCGCTGGTTCGTCCAGAATTTATCGGCATAGCGGAAGAGATAGAGGCCCAGCCAGATGCAGCCGAGGAGGATGAAGCCGGCCGCGCCGACAAGGTCGCTCCAACCGGGGATCGTGTTGCGTAGCCCCATCTCTTCCAGAGCTTCCTGGGCCATGGCGTCCACCACATCGCCGGCGCGCACAATGGTCTCGCCCTCTTCAATGGTGCGGCTAAGGGGTTGCACGCCCTCGCGCGCCTTGCGACGGGCGTCGGCGGTCTTCTCGGCATTGAAGAAGGCGTTGGGCTTGACCAGTGCGCCCACGAAGAGGGTGACCGTCTGGCCCTGCTCTTCCGTGAGGTCCGCGGGGACACGCGCCGGCACCGACCGCAACACCGTTTCCAGTTGGGCGCTGGGCCGAATTTCCTCGCGCATCGTCTGTTCCAGCACGCTGGAAACCTCGGTCGAGACAGTCTTCCAGGCGCGCTCATCGAAGCCGAGGAGATAGTCAATCACGGCCGGCGTCAATGGGATGTCCGAGAGATTGCTGAGCCAGGCGACCTTGCGCTCGCGCGTCGCATACGGGTCGACACGCACCATATCCACGAAAGCCAGCGCGGCCCTGGCCCGATCAATCTGCTGGCGCGCGATGCGCGCCTGGGGTGGATCGTAGACATCCTCGACGGCGGCTTCGGCGCGGGCGCGTTCCTGCTGCGTGCGGACTTCGCTGATGTAAGTCAATTTGCGCGGGGCGCGCATCTCGCGCGGACTGACGTCGCCTTCGGAAAGGGAGGGGTTATTGAAGGTGGGGAGCTGAAAGACCAGCGCGGCCGTGGCGATGACGAAGAAGAGCGCGCCATAGAGGGCCGTGCGAATGCGGATGGCCCGCAGCGCCCGGCTATCCGCCAGGTGAGAGTTAGGTTCCCATGCTCGCGACGCGTTCTCTGCGTTGGTCATGGTCGCGCCCCACGCGCGGATGCCTTATACGAGCAGCTTACGCACGATTTCGTTGACGACTTTGCCGTCGGCTTTGCCTTTGACGCGCGGCATGATCTCGCGCATCACCTGGCCCAGCGCGCCGGCGCCGCTGACGCCCATGCCGGCGATCACATCGCGGGCAATGCGCTCGATGTCGGCGGCGTCCATCTGGCGCGGCAGATACTCTTCGATGACGACTAGCTCGGCCTGTTCTTGATCCACCAGGTCTTGCCGGCCGCCTTGCGCGAAAAGCTCGATAGATTCGCGGCGCTGCTTGGCCTGCTTGACCAGGACGGCGGCCTCTTCTTCGTCGGTCAGGGGCGCCGGCGGCAAACCCTTCTCGGCCAGGTGGCCGCGCTTCTCAATCTCGGCCGATTTGAGCGCGGCGCGCAGCAGGCGCAGGGTGTCCTTCCGCTGCGTGGCGCCGGAACGCATGGCGGCGGTATAATCCGCCGTAATCTTCTTCTCGATGTCGCTCATGCTGCTCTCCCCATCCGGCGGCGTTGGGCCGCGCCGGGCACACCCTGATTATAGGCCGGCGCATGGGGGCTGTCAAATCATTTTCGCGTCTGCGTCGCCATCCACATCCAGACTGCCCAACACGCCGTCGTCTTCCAGGGCCAGGAGCCGCGCCGGCGCGATGCGGTTATGCAAGGCCACCGCGCCGGCCGCGCGCACCCGCACGTAGGTATCGGTCAACCCTTCCCAAGCGCCGGCTGGCGTCTGCGATTCCCACAGCACGTCAGCAACCTGGCCGACGAGGCTCTGGTGGAATTGCCGGCTCAGCGCCACGCCGGCCGCCAGCATGGCGTCGCTGCGCGCCGCCGAGATCGGCGCGGGGATTTGGTCGGGAAAGCGCGCCGCCGGCGCGCCGGGACGCGGCGAAAAGCGGAAGACGTGCAGTCGGCTGAAGCCGACCTGGCGCACGAAGGCCAGGCTGGCGGCGAATTCGGCGTCGCTTTCGCCGGGGAAGCCGACCATCACATCCGTCGTAATGGCGACGCCGGGAATGCGGGCGCGCGCCTCGGCGACCAGCGCGGCGAAGTCGCCGGCGCTGTAACGCCGCGCCATACGCTTGAGCGTGGCGTCGCAACCGCTCTGCAGCGGCAGATGGAGGTGCCGGCAGAGGCGCGGCTCGCGCCACAGGTCAAAGAAGCGCGCCTGCAGGTGCCAGGGTTCGATGGAGGAAAGGCGCAGACGCGGCAGATCGGTCTGGGCCAAAATCGCGCCGGTCAGATCAGTCAGGTCAAGCCCCTGGTCAGGGCCGTACGCGCCGACGTGGACGCCGGTGAGGACGATCTCCTGCACGCCCTCGGCGCGCAACTCGCACACTTCGTGGAGGATGTCGGAGAGCGGCCGGCTGCGCTCACGCCCGCGCGCCAGGCGCACGACGCAGTACGTGCAGGCATTGTCGCAGCCGTCCTGCACCTTGACGAAGGCGCGCGTGCGCGCTCGCTCCAAAGGTTCGGGAGCGGCCAATCCGGCCGCTCCCAGGGCAGCGACGATGGTTTCTTTGCCGGCCATGCCGTCCAGCA
>CAIQJD010000793.1 GCA_903872005.1 uncultured bacterium
GGTAGACCTGCGTATCGAGCGCCTGGCCGACGCCACCGTCATCACGCGCACCATCGAGACGCCGGCCGGCCGGCTGCGCGATGCCATCCGCCAGCCGACCAACGATTGGGACTTCCGTCCCGATTCGCCGCGCCCTTCGGGCTGGGGCCGGCCGCAGCGCCTGGAATGGCTGCTGAAAGAGCCGGCCGACGTGGAGCGGCTGCGCTTTCTGCTGACCATGCCGACGGCCGGCCAACTGGGGCGCATCCGGCGCTGGACCGAGCTGGTGGGCGAACGCGGGCTGCTTTCTGGCGATTGCCTCTCGCCGGTGGACTATCAGGCCAATGAGGCCATGCCCCTGGAGCAGCTTCAGGCGCTCTACACGACCGACCGGCCTTTCTTCGACGCCATCATCGCCCTCTTCTGGGAACATAACTACCGGCTGACGCGCGCCTTCCTGCAGAACGGCCTGGAAATGATCAACGGCGTCTGGTATGGCTGCGGCCCCACCGATGGCTGGTCGCCGACGCTCTTCCGCGAGGTCTTCCTGCCGCTGCTCAAGAAGCACGTGGCCCTGGCCCATGAGTATGGGGCCATCTATGAGTACAATGAGGAGAGCAAGGAGCGCGCCCTGTTGCCCATGCTGGTCGAGGCCGGCGTGGATGTGGTCAAGACGCTCACGCCGCCGCCCGATGGCGACGTGGATTTGGCCGAGGTCAAGCGCTCTTTCGGGGACAAGGTCTGCCTGCGTGGCTACATGGATTCGATCCGCGTGCTGCAAGATGGGACGCCGGCCAGCATCGCCGAGGCCGTGCGCCAGGCGATCGTGACCGCCGCGCCGGGCGGAGGCTTCATCATCGGGACGACGCGGCCGATCACCGTCTTCACGCCGGAAGAGAACGTGCGCGCCTATTTCGAGGCGTGCCGGGCTTACGGGGACTATCGGCATCTGGGCCGGCGGGCGTAGCGCGGCCAGATGGAACGGCCGGCGAGACAACCGTAGCCTGGCGCCTTGTGCGCGTCTGGGTAGTCCGTCAGGACGCCCACGAGGGGCCAGGCTACGGCAGGGCGGGCGGCTCACGCCGGCCGGTAGCGCTCGATGTACTCATTCAGCTTGCGCCGATAATAGGCGAAATTCTCCCAGGGCACATCCGGCGGCACCAGATGGTCGCAGTAGGGGATATAGCCGCCCTGGGTGAGCATATACGGCAGCTTGGCTTCCAGCTCGGCGTCTATCGCCGCCTTGCTCACCGCCAGCTTCGTCTTATCCAGGCCGCCCTGCATGAGCAGTTGCGGGTACTGCCGGCGCACTTCGACGATTTCCATGCCGGCCTGCACCTCGAAGGGATACAGGCCATTGACGCCGGCTTCCAGGAAGCCGGGGATGAGCAGCCGGCAATCGCCGTCGGTATCCACGAACATGATCTCTATGCCGTGCGCCCGGGCGAAGCCGGTGACCCGCTGGTAGTACGGCACGACGAACTCGGCGAACATGCGCGGCGACATCAGCGGCCCATTCTTGAACGACATATCCTCCCAGAAGTAGACGTAGTCCAGCTCGACTTTCGAGACGACTTCCTCCAGGATCGCCAGCCATACCTTCGCCAGGTGGGCGCTGATGTCGCGCATGAGCTGCGGGTCGTCGTAGTACATCATCAACTGGTTCACCAGCCCCAGCAGCTCGCGCGGCATACTGAAGAAGCCTTCGATGCCGACGCCCAGGGGATAATCACGCCGGCGGTAGGTGCCGGCCAGGGCTTCCCAGCGCGGCGGAAAGCGGAGCATAATATCGGGGCCGAGGCGCTCTTCTTTGATCTGCTCCCAGCTCTTGCGATCATGCACCGGCCATTCCAGGAATTGTGGCAACGAGTCGGCGTCCTTCTTCGCCCGCACGGTGACGCCGTCGGTGTTGATCAGCACGCGCGAATCTTCATCTTCCTCCAGGATCGTCTCTGGGTACAGGGGCGCCAGCCGCCAGTTGATCGGGATGCGTACCGCGCCATCTTCCAGACCGCAGGCCGCGTGCGCGTCGAAGTCCCGGTTGCGCGCCACGCCGGAGCGCTGTAAGACGTGCGGGAAGGGCAGCCCTTCGCCGAAGATGCTGCTGCCGGCGCCGTAGCCCGGCGGCAGCGCTTGCCACGAGCGTTGCAGCCCTTCGCCATACCAGCGTTCCAGCGTTGCCGCCCAATAGCCGAACTCCCACTTCAATGTGCGTACGCCCGGCTCAAAGTGCATGATCGCGCGATAGCGCTCGCGCGCCGTCATTTCGGCCACCTCTGACCTCCCGTGGTCTATCCCTGATAATGTCTGGTTGTGAACTGCGCCGCCGGCGCCTCACCAATCGCCGGCCGTCGCTTGCCAATCGGCGTTCAGGTACTCTGCGATGCGCCGGCGGGTGGCCGGAGAGACATCCGCCGGCAGCGCCGTCAGATCGAAGGCGCGCGTTTCGGCGATCTCCGGGCTGCGCGCGCCGGCCAGTTGGAAGTCGTCGCAGACAAAGACGACGACGTGGTCGCTCTTGTATTCGTCGAAGTGGGTGAAGACGCCAAAGAGGCGCAACGCGCCCAGGGTCGCGCCGACTTCTTCGCGCGCCTCGCGCCGGCCGGCCGCGGCGGCGGTCTCGCCGCGCTTGACCGCGCCGCCCACCAGGTGCCAGCCCTCGCCATAAGTGTGGCGCACCAGGACGACCTGGCCGGCGCGGACGAGCAACAGCTTCACGCCCAGGGTGATGGGGCGAAACAGCCGCCAGTAGGCGCGGCCGGCGCGGTGCAGCAGCGGCATGAGCGGCCGGCGCCAGTCTCGACTCACTTTCTCCACGCGCTTCTCCTCTCTGCCATTCGGCGTTGCCCCATTACGTCGGCGTGGCAGTCGGCGTGTAGGTGACGGTCACGGATGGCTCCTGCGTCGGCGTATCCGTTGGCGTGGCCGTCGGCGGGTCCGCGCTGCCGATCCAGCGCACCTGGATGGCATTGACTTTGGGCGAGTCCAGCAGCTTGACGAAGTTGATGTTCAGTTCGCCATCCGTCACGATGACGTTGAACACCTGGTCCGGCGCGGCGCGGTTGGCCGCGCCGGACGCCGCGAAGATGTCGTAATTGGCGAGGACGGTCTGGCCTTCCA
>CAIQJD010000794.1 GCA_903872005.1 uncultured bacterium
ACTACGTGACCAAGCCCTTCTCCATGCGCGAGCTGACGGCGCGGGTGCGCGCCGTCTTGCGCCGCGCCGGCAAAGAGCCGACGCGCCTGGGCGTCCTGCGCGCCGGCGAGATCGTCCTGGATCGGGATTGCCGGCTGGTCACGGTGCGCGAACGCCGCGTCGACCTGACCCCATCAGAGTTTGAGCTGTTGGCGACGCTGATGGCTGCGCCGGGCCGGGCTTTCTCGCGGGCCGATCTCCTGGATCGCCTGCAAGGGGCCGCCTTTGATGGCTATGAGCGCACCATTGACGTCCATGTGCGGAACCTGCGCGCCAAGATCGAGAGCGACCCGGCGCGCCCACGCTATATCGAGACCGTCTTCGGGGTCGGCTACCGCTTCAGTGCGGAGCCGGCGCGCCCCGAAGCCTGAAGGGAAATGACCGCATGCGTTCCTTGACTGTAAAGTTCACCCTCGCTTTCTTGTTGGTCGGCCTCGTCGCCGTCTTGCTGGTGGGCGGCGCCGTGACCCTGCTGACTCGCTACGCGTTCGACCGCTTCGAGTATGACCGCGATGTCGTCTCGCTCACCAATATGCTGGAGAGCTACTATCGCAGCAACGGGAGCTGGGCCGGCGTGGATAGCATCCTGCAACGGCCACGTTTCCAGAAGACGCGCGACGACTGGTCGCGCCAGCCGGTGGCTCTGCTGGACGCCAAACGCGACTTCGTCTTCGGCGTGGGCGATTTCGCCTCGCGCGACAAGCTGACCGCGGCCGAAATTCGGCGCGGCCTGGAGCTGCAGGTAGACGGTCAGACCGTGGGCTGGCTGGTCATCGGGACGGCCGCCCCGCCGGCGCCCGACCGCGCCGCTGTGCCGGAGGACCTGTTGCTGCGCCGCATCGTCAGCGCCACCGTATGGGCGGCCCTGGGCGCGCTGGGGCTGGCGCTGATCCTCGGCGCGTTGCTGGCGCGCAGCCTGGCCCATCCGATTCACGACCTGACCCAGGCGACCCGCGACATCGCCCGGGGCGAGCTGGGTCGGCAGGTCACGATCCGCTCGCGCGATGAGCTGGGCCAACTGGCGACGTCGTTCAACAGCATGAGCGCCGATTTGGAGCGCACTCGCGAGGCGCGCCGGCAGATGACCGCCGACATCGCCCACGAGCTACGCACGCCCCTCTCGGTCATCGTCGGCTATACCGAGGCGCTGCAAGACGGCAAGTTGCAGGGGAACCCGGCGATCTATGCGGCGATGAACGAGACCGCGCAGCATTTGCAACATCTGGTGGAAGATCTACGCACCCTGGCCCTGGCCGACGCCGGCGAGCTATCGCTCAATCGCCGGCCGGCCGATCCGCTGGCCCTGTTGGAGCGCGCCCAGGCGACCCACGCGGCCCAGGCCCAGGCGGCCGGCGTGGACTTACGCATCGAAGCGCCGGAGGAGTTGCCGCCGGCGCAGATGGACCCGGAGCGCATCGCCCAGGTATTGAATAATCTGGTCGCCAATGCGCTGCGCTACACGCCGGCCGGCGGGCAGATTGTGCTTTCGGCCGAGGCCGAGCCGGCCGGCGCGGCGGTCATCCTGCGGGTGCGCGATACGGGCAGCGGCATCACGCCGGCGGACCTGCCCTTCGTGTTCGAGCGTTTCTATCGGGGAGACAAGGCGCGCCAGCAGGAGCACGGCGAATCGGGGCTGGGCCTGGCGATTGCCCGCTCCATTGTGGAGAGCCACGCCGGGAGCATCGAAGTGGAAAGCCAGGTGGGCGTCGGGACGACGTTCACGATCCGGCTGCCGGCAGCATAGCGGCCGGCGCAATTGCCAAAACCTGGGCGAATAGCGCGCCGCCCCTGCGTCGCTGCTG
>CAIQJD010000795.1 GCA_903872005.1 uncultured bacterium
GAACTTGCCCTTCAGCTCCGGGATGACCAGGGAGACGGCCTTGGCCGCGCCGGTGGTGGTCGGGATGATGTTCAGGCCGGCGGCGCGCGCCCGGCGCAAGTCCTTGTGCGGCAGGTCAAGGATGCGCTGGTCATTGGTGTAGGAATGCACCGTGGTCATCATGCCGCGCACGATGCCAAAATTGTCGAAGACGACTTTGGCCGCCGGCGCCAGGCAGTTGGTGGTGCAAGAAGCGTTAGAGATGATATGGTGCCTGGCCGGGTCGTACTTCGAGTCGTTGACGCCCAGGCAGATGGTAATATCCTCGCCCTTGGCCGGCGCGGAGATGATCACTTTCTTGGCGCCGCCGGCGTCAATGTGCTTGATCGCGCCCTCGCGCTCGGTGAAGATGCCGGTGGACTCGACCACGATCTGCACGCCCAGGTCGGCCCAGCGCAACGCGGCGGGGTCCTTCTCGGCGGTGACCAACACTTCGCGGCCGTTGACGACCAGGTTCTTGCCCTTCGCGTCCACCGTGCCGGGGAAAATGCCATAGTTCGAATCATATTTCAACAAATGCGCGTTGGTCTTGGCATCCATCAAATCATTGATTGCGACGACTTCGATGTCGGCGGGCAGCCGCTCGCCAATGGCCTTGAAAACCTGCCGGCCGATGCGACCGAATCCATTGATACCCACTCGTACCGTCATAATAGTAGCCTCCTCGGAAATGTTCACTTCGCGCCGGCGACGCGACGGGCCGCGTCGCCGGCGCAATCGTGTCGTTGGGATACGCTGCGCCCTATTCGTCGAACAAGCGCTCCTGGAAAGTCAGCAGCGTCTCGTAATTGCCCTTGACCAGTTGATACAGTCGGGCATTGTCAATCGCCATGGCGCTCAGGTCGGCGATCAGGCTCAGTAGCTCGATCTCCTCCTCCGTGAAGTCGCGCCGCTCGGCCGTGTAGACGCGCATCACGCCGATGATCTGATCGCGCGCCGCCAGGGGCGTCACCAACACCGAACGGATGCCCTCCTGGCGCGCCCGTTCGGGATACTGAAAGCGGCTGTCCTCGGTGGCGTCGGGGATCAGGACGCTATTGCCGCGCAACACCTGCCGGTCCACACCGCTTTTGGAGACCTCGACCGCGCCCTTACGCAGATAGGAGTCGCTGAGTCCGTGCGCGGCGCCGAAGAGGAGACGTTTGCGGTCGTCGCTGAGCAGCCGGATGCTGCACGCTTTGGCGTGTAACGCCTCGGCGGCGCTTTTCGCCACCTTTTGCAACGTCTCGCCCAGGTCGAGGCTCGAATTGATGGTCCGGGCCACATCATACAACGCGTGGTAGTATTCAGCCTCATGAGCGCACATATTCGCCATCTCCTTTCTTGCAGTATGCTCCTGCCGGCCGTCAATCTACCCGCTCCGGCGACTCGCGCCGCCGTTGCGCCGTATAGAAATCGAAGAGCGTCCGCGCCAGCTTGCGCGAGTCGTGCCGCCAGGGGTTGTCGGCGTCCAGCAGCCGGGCATTCAAGGCCCGATAGTCGGCCGGCAGATCGCCGGCGCACTGCACCAGCGTATAGTTGGCGTCGTCGGGCAGCGCCTCAGACTGCTCGTTGACCAGCACCCACGGGCAGAGCGCCACGCCCACGTGTTGCTCCAGCGCCCGCACGTGATCCTCGACGCTGAAGCCGTCGGTCTCGCCGCGTTGCGTGGCAACGTTGCACACGTAAATTTTCAAGGCCCGCGAGGCCCTGATGGCTTGCGCCACATCGCGCACCAGCAAATTGGGCAAGATGCTGGTGAACAGACTCCCCGGCCCCAGGATAATCAGGTCGGCATCCAGGATGGCGCGCAACGCGCCGGGATAGGCCGGCGCGTTCTCCGGCTCCAGATACACCCGCTCGATGGGGTGACCATGCTGCGGGATGCGCGATTCGCCGGCCACGCGTTGCAATGTCACGCCGGCCGGCCGTTGCACGCGCAGGTCGGCGCATAACGTCACATTCTCCAGCGTCGAGGGCACGATGCGCCCCCGGATTGCCAGGACGCGCCCCGATTCCAGGATCGCTCGCTCGAAGTTGCCCGTGACGCCGGCCATGGCCGCGATGAAGAGATTGCCGAAGCTGTGCCCTTCCAGGCCGGCGATGTTCGGGAAGCGATACTGGAATAGCTGCGTCGTCAACGACTCATCGTTGGAGAGCGCCGCGATGCAGCTCCGAAAATCGCCCGGCGGCAGAAGCCCC
>CAIQJD010000796.1 GCA_903872005.1 uncultured bacterium
GCCGAGGGCTGAATGAGCTGGCCTTCCCAGGGATGCGTGGGGGTCAGGACCGGGTTGCCGTAATGCTTGCTGGCCTGGTGCAGCGTGCGCCGCAGGCCGCGCGCCTCGGCGATGTCGCCATCGTCCACGAAGAGGAAGAGGCGCGCCGCGCCCGGCGGCAGGTCGAAGATCAGGTGGGCGCGCATGGCGCTCTCGGCCGCCTCCAGGTCGCGATGCTCCAGGGCGGTGATGATTTGGGATGCGGTGCGGAGCGTGTTCTCGTCGCGCGAGCGGGATTGCACGTCGCCGGCCGCTTCCAGGGACATCAGGCGCAGCGAGCGGAAGAGCGACTGGCGCAGCGCCACGAAGCTCGGGTTGCGCGCCGCGTTCAGGAGCGTCTGGTGGAACTCTACGTCCAGGGGGGTGAGCGGCCGGCCGGCGGCGAAGGCTTCGTCCATCTGCGCCAGCAGGCCGCGCAGCCGCGTGATCTCGTCGGCGTTGATGCGCCGCACCACGAAGGACATGGCGCCCACTTCCAGGGCGACGCGCACCTCGCGCAATTGCCGCACCTGATCGCGGTCGGGCAGATGCTCGTACAGGTCGTTTTCCAGCCGCGCCGCGTCGAAGGGGCGCAGGAAGGCGCCGCGGCCGGCTTCCTTGCTGAGATAGCCTTCGGCGACCAGGGCGCGCAGCGCCTCGCGCACCACGTTGCGGCTGATGCCGAGGGATTCGGCCAGGCCGCGTTCGGCGGGGAGCTGATCGCCAGGCTTCAGCCCCTCGGTCAGGATATAGCGTTTCAAGCTGCGGACAGCCTGTTCGGCCAGCGTCTCGCGCTCCAAAGGCGTCATTTGCGCTGTCGCCATGTCGCTTCTCCTGCCAACTTTCCTCACAAGGCTCTAGACTGCGGCGTCGGCGCGCTTCAATCGAGCATGGTGCATGCGTAGATGGTGGCGTTCTGAATCGAGCATTGCGCCGCGAGGCGCCGGCCGCGCAGCGCCGACAGATCGCTGCTGCCGCGCCAGCGCAGGCGGGCATGGAACAGATCGCCCACCACCGGCTCCGCATCGGCCAGGCCGAAGCCCGGCAAGGGCGCGCCGGCTTCATCCAGCAACGCGACGCGGACTTCACCGCCGTGCGCGTAGGTGTTCAGCTCCAGCGCGTTGCCCTGCAAGACGAAGGGGCGCGTGCGGAGTGCGCCGCGCCGGCCGCATTGCAGGCCGGCCCACCGATCCAGCGGCACGGTTGCCAGCCCGATGTCCGAAGTCCCGCCTTCATCGTGGCGATGGTTTTCGCCGCCATAATAGATGTAGATGGAATCGCCCACCACCAGGGGCGCGCTGGCTGTCTGCATCATGCCGCGGTCGAAGGCGCCGTCGTCGCCCAGGGGGATCAGCCGCTGGCCGGCGAAGGGCCGCGACCACTGCCGGCCGTCGCGGCTCACGGCCAGCTCCACATCCATGCTCTGATCGTGGACGTAGTACATCCACAGCGTGCCGAGCCAGTAATTGCCATAGCGGAAGCCGCCCATGCTGTAGAATTGCGTGAAATCGGGGTCTTCTGGCCCTGGCGTGATAATATCGCGCGGTTCTGACCAATGCACAAAATCGGGGCTGGTGTGCATCGCCAGGACGCGCTCCAGGCGGTCGCCGGCCATCAGGTCACGCGCATAGACCTGTTTGGACTTGGCGATGATGCGGCGCATTACCTGCCAGTTGACGAATTCGCCATCGAGCTTGTCGGGCGAAACGCAGTTGGCGTCGTTGGGGCTTTCGAAACGCTGGACGCGGCCGGCTGCATCAAACTCCACATGGATGTTGATGGCCGGCTGCGCCTGGGGATAGACATGCCAGCGCAGGCCGTCCTCGGAGTAGAAGCTGGCTGCGCCATTGAAGGGCGAGAGTTTGTCGGTCCACTGTTCGTACCAGACGAGCATTTTGTAGCGCTCGCCGGCCGGCGCAGCGGCGTCTTCGACCACGCTGGAGCAGTAGGCGTTGCCGGTGTAGATGGCATTGCCCAATACGATATTGGTCAATTTCAAATGATGATACGGGACCAGCGGCATCAACGGCTTGCGCCAGTGGATGCCGTCATCGCTTTCGGCGTAGCAGATCGTCATGTGGTCGGGCGTCGTCCCCTCTTCTCGGTCAATGGCCTGATACCACATGCGGAAGAGGCCGGTCTGCGCGTCGCGCAGGACGGAACCGAAGATGTAGACGTTGCCGGCTTCCCAGGGATTCTCGCGGCGGATGATGGGATTGGCCGGGTGCCTGGTCGCCGGCGTGAAGAGGCGCGTCAGGCCGCGCTGGTCGGCGATCATCGCATCGTCCAGGAACAGAATCGTTTTCTCACGCAGGGCCATGGAGAGCCTCCTTGCCGGCCGCGCCGGCCGCGTCCGCCTGTCCGGCGGCCCCCGCGTGGCGTCACGCGGGGGCCGCGCTCAGTCGCCCGCACTCACTTGCGGAAGTTGGCGACGTCCTTCGTGATGTAGACCGTGTAGTCGGTCAGGCCGAGCTTGTTGCCGCGGAAGGCAACGATGCCGTCCTTGTTCGCTTCGAGCGACTTGCCCTTGACGTAGGGCTTCCAGAACTGGGCGCGTTGATCGTAGAGCAAGAAGATGCCGCCGACCTGCTCGGAGAGGATCTTCTCGGCGTCCTGATACAGCTTGATGCGGCCGGCATCATCGCCAACGAGATGGTCGGCCTGATCCACCAACTTCTGGAAGTCTGCGTTGGTCCAGGGGAAGCGCGAGCCGGCCGCCCACATATCCATCAGGTGGCTGGCGTCGGTGTAGTCGAACTGGTAGCCTTCATACAGCATCTGCAGCTCGTGCTTGCCGCGCTTGTCGGCGTAGGTGGCGTATTCCACCAGGTTCAGGTTGACGGTGACGCCCAGGTTTTCCTTCCACTGCGCCACGATGGCTTCGAGGAGCGCCTTGGGCGCGGTGTTGTAGGTCGTCAGGGTGATGTCGGTGGGGAAGCCCTTGCCGCCCGGGAAGCCGGCGTCGGACAGGAGCTTCTGCGCCGCGGTCTTGTCGAAGGCCTGGTATTGCTTCAGGCCGTTGACGTTGTTAGCGTGGAAGCCGGGCATGAGCATGCTGTAGGCCGGGATGCCCATGTCTTTGGCCGCCGACTGCGTGAGACCGTCGCGATCAATGGCCTTGGCGAATGCCTGGCGCACCTTCACGTCGTTGAACGGCGGCTTGGTGCTGTCCAGGGCGATGTACTGGGTGCGAAAGTCCACGTAGAAGTGCAGGCCCGACTTGGCGGCGTCGGTCTTGCCCTTGGCGATGTCGGCGGTGGTGATGCCAGACGCGCCGGCGTAGGCGACGGCGTCAATCTGGTTGGCTTCGTAGGCCGGCATGACCGCTTGCGTGCTGCCGATGAGGTAGATCTGCTTTTCCAGGAGCGGCTTGAAGGGGCCCGTGTAGTCCTTATTGGCGGTAAAGACCATCTGCTTGCCCTTTTCCCAACTGGTCAGCTTGAAGGGGCCGCCGGAGACGCAGGTCTCGGGTGCGGCCGCCCAGGCGCCGGGGATGGCGTCCTTGGAGGCGATGTGCTTGGGCGCCGGCACCATCATGATGCACTTCTGCGGGAAGTACGGTTCCGGCTGCTTGGTCACGATCTGCAGGGTGTAGTCGTCAATCGCCTTCACGCCCAGCTCGGAGATCTGCGCCTTGCCGGCCTGGACTTCGCTGAAGTTGACGATGTCGGTGTAGAACCAGCCCCAGTCAAAGGCGGTCTTGGGGTCGGCCATGCGCTGGTACATGTACTCGTAGTCTTTGGCCGTGAAGGGCTGACCGTCGCTCCACTTCATCCCCTTGCGGATGTTGAAGGTCCAGGTCACGTTGTCGGCGGCGACGCTCCACTTCTCAGCGCCGGCCGGCAAGAGGGTGAAGTCCTCGTTCAGCTTGACCAACGGCTCGCTGATGAGGAAGGGATAGATGGAGCCGCTGCCCGAAAGGCTGGCCGAGCGGTCGAGGTGCTTCGGCTCAGTCTCGGTCATCTGGATGAGCACCTGCTGATCCAGGGGCGCGGCGTCGGCCGGCAATTCCACGCCAACCGAGTTGACGAGCTTGGCCGCGGGGGCCTTGGTCGGCGCTTGCGTGGCGGCGGGGGCCTTGGTGGCGGCCGGCGCCTGGGTTGGAACGGGGGCTGGCGTCGGCGTGGCGGCGCAGCCGGCGAGCAAGCCCAACACGATGATCATGACGAACAGGATATTCAGCTTGCGAAGCATACGTCTTTCCTCCTTGGTGGATCCCCTTGTTTCGAAGATCTGTAGACCGTGAGACTATGAACCTTTCTCTGCTCTCTGTTCTTTCTTTTCCTCTCCTTGCGCCGTTTGGGCGCGTTCCCCGCGTACTCCTTCCCTCACGTTCCTCCGTGTCGTCTTTAGGATTGGCCCATGCGCGGGTCCAGAGCGTCGCGCAAGCCATCTCCAAACAGGGTGAAGCCCAGCATCGTCAGGGCGATGGCGATGGCCGGGAAGAGAGCCAGATGCCAGTAGAAGCCGATATACTGGCGCGCTTCGCCCAACATCTGCCCCCAGCTCGGCGTGGGCGGGTTGATGCCCAGGCCCAAGAAGCTCAAGCCGGCTTCGCCGAAGATCGCGCCGGGGATGCCCAGGCCCAGGCCGACGATCAGCGGCGAGAGGGTGTTCGGGAAGAGATGCGTGAAGACGAGCCGGCCCTCTTTGGCGCCCACGGCGCGCGCCGCCATCACGTAATCCACTTCTTTGAGGCGCAAGATTTGGGCGCGGGCCATGCGGCAGCCGTCAATCCAGCCGGTCAGGGCCAGGGCCAGCAGCACTTTATCCAGGCCGGCGCCCAGCGCTGACATGAGCAAGATGGCGAAGAGGAGGCGCGGGAACGCGGCCATGCCATCTACCAGGCGCATGATGGCGTAGTCCGTGCGCCCGCCGCGCCAGCCCGAAAAGAGGCCCAGCGGCACGCCGATGATGTAGGAAAGCCCCTGGCTCAACAGGCCGACCAGCAGCGAGATGCGCGCGCCGTAGATGATGCGGCTCAGGAAGTCGCGGCCCAGCGCGTCGGTGCCGAAGGGAAATTGCCAGGATGGGAATTGCCAGGCGCGATCGAGATGGGCGATGTCGTAGGGTTCCCGTGCGATCAGCGGCGCGCCCAGCGCCAGGATGACCAGGCCGATGACGATGACGAGGCCGGCCATGGCCAGCTTGTTGCGCGAGTAGCGCCGCACGGCATCGCCCAAGAGCGTGCGTTGTTTGAGCTGCATGGCGCCGGCAGAGCGTGTGCTCGATGCTTTGGACATCTCTTCTTCTCTACCCTTTTACCTTTGGCCTTGTCGCGGCGCGCCGGCCTACGCCAGCTTGACGCGTGGGTCAATGAACATGTAGGATAGGTCGGTCAGCAGGTAGGATACAGCCACAATGACCGCGTAGGCCATCGTAATGCCCATCATCATCGGAAAATCGCGGGCGGTGATGCTGGAGGTGAAGTAGCGCCCGATGCCGGGGACGCGGAAGATCGCTTCGACGTAGATGGAGCCGGTGACGAGCGCGCCGGCCATCGGCCCCAGGATCGTCATGATCGGGATGAAGGCGTTGCGGAGCATGTGACGCAGCACGACGCGCGCTTCGGACAGGCCCTTGGCCCGGGCGGTGCGGATGTAGTCTTCGCGCATCACGTCAATCATGCTGGTGCGGGTGTAACGCGCCAGCGTTGCCATCGGCCCCAGGGCGAAGCAGATGACCGGCATGATGTAGTATTTGGGGCCTTCCCAGCCGCCGGCCGGCAGCCATTGCAGGATCGTGCTGAAGAGCAGGATCATGCCCATGCCCAGGGCGAAGTTGGGCGTGACCACGCCGAAGATTGCCAGCAGGGTCGTCAGATAGTCCACCCAGGTGTTCTGGTAGAGCGCGCCCAGGATGCCCAGCCCGATGCCGAGGATGGCGGCGACGATCATGGTCATCAGGCCCAGTTGCACGCTGGACGGCCAGGTGCGCCCGATCAAGCCCTGCACCGTTTCGACCGGGCTTTGATAGGGGTGGCCGAAGTCGAGCCGCAGGAAGTTGCGCCAGTAGACCAGGTATTGCACGGCGATGGGCTTGTCCAGGCCATACATGGCGCGGATATTGGCCTTGGCTTCCGGGGTGATCGGCTTCTCTTCGTCCCAGGGACCGCCGGGGATGGCGTGCATGAGCGCGAAGGTGATGGTGCCAATGAACCACACCACGGCGATCATGCCCAGGATGCGAAAGAAGATATAGCGTCCCATGCCCATCGCGTTGCTCTCTCCTTGGCCCGGCCGGCGCGGCGCTGGGGATAAATTGGTACTAACTCAGTACCAGTCCTATTGTAATACCAATGCATTATACCACAGCGGCGGCGCGTTTGCAAGGGCCGGCGCGGAATTTTAAGACTTCGCGCCTCGCTTGCATCTGCCCGCGCCTGATGCTATACTTGAAATGTACCTCATCGGACCTCCCAGAGACCTCACAGGTTTTTAAGACCTGTGAGGTCTCTGGGAGAGGTCTGCGGGCAGGGAGAGCATGGTCGTTTCCATTTTACGCACCAAACTCTATATCCCACCGTTGCGGCCCGAAGTGGTGGCGCGGCCGCGCCTGTTGGCGCGCCTGAACGCCGGCCTGCACCAGGGCCGCCGGCTCACCGTCATCTCCGCGCCGGCCGGCTTCGGCAAGACCACTCTCCTGAGCGCCTGGGTCGCCGATTGCGGCGAGCCGGCCGCCTGGGTCTCCCTCGACGCCGGCGACAACGACCCGGCTCGCTTCTGGATGTATCTCGCCGAGGCGCTCCGTAGCCTGCCCGACCTGCAGAGCGCCGGCGTCGGCGAGTCCCTCCTGGCCGCCCTGCAATCGCCCAATCCGCCGGCCCTCCAGCCCCTCCTGGCCGGCCTCATCAACGAAATCAGCGCCGCCCCGCCCCAGCCCGGCCGTCGGCTGCGCCTGCTCCTCTTCCTTGACGACTATCACGTCATCAAGGAGCCGCAAATCCATGACGGGCTGGCCTTCCTGCTGGATCATCTGCCGGCGCAGATGCACCTGGTCATCGCCACGCGGGCGGATCCGCCGCTGCCCCTCAGCCGGCTGCGCGCCCGCGATCAGCTCACCGAGCTGAATGAAAGCGACCTGCGCTTCACCTCGGCCGAGACGACGACCTTTCTGAACCAGGTCATGGCCCTGGGCCTCTCGGCGGCCGACATTGCCGCGCTGGAAGCGCGCACCGAAGGCTGGATCGTCGGCCTGCGTATGGCCGGCTACGCCTTGCAGAGCAAGCTGGCCGCCCTGGGCGACCAGACGGAGCAGCTTTCGGACTACATCGCCGGCTTCATCGGCAGCCACCGCTACATCCTGGACTACCTGACCGATGAGGTGCTGACGCGCGAGCCGGCCGACGTGCAAGACTTCCTGATGCAGACCGCTATCCTGGAGCGCCTCTCCGCGCCGCTGTGCAATGCCGTCGCCGGCCAGAGCGATAGCCAGGACATGCTGGAGCGGCTGGATCGCGCCAACCTCTTCGTCATCCCACTAGATGACCAGCGCCATTGGTATCGCTACCACCATCTCTTCGCCGAGCTATTGCGCCAACGCCTGGGCCGGCTGCGCCCAGAGATGCCGGCCCAGTTGCACCGCCGCGCCAGCGCGTGGTACGAACAGTCCCACGCCATCCCCGACGCCATCACCCATGCCCTGGCCGGCGCGGACTACGCGCGCGCCGCCCGCCTCATCGAGCAGCACGCCATCCAGCAGATGATGGGCCATCGCAAAGAGGCCACGGTGGCCGGCTGGCTGGAAGCATTGCCGCCGGAGATCATTCGCCAACGCCCCTGGCTGTGCGCCTATCAGGCATGGACGCGCTACTGGAAGGGCCAGCGCGAGAAAGTGGAAGAGTGCTTGCTGGCCGCCGAAGCAGCGCTGGCGCAGACGCCGGCCCCTGAAGCCGGCGGCCTGAGCCGGCGCGACCGGCAGCTCATCGCCGGCTACATCGCTGCCTTCCGTGCCCACCTGGCCCTCACACTCCAGGACTTGCCGCGCGTCGTCGCCCTGGCCGAAGAGGCGCTCAAGCTCCTCCCCGAAGGCGACTTTGCCCGCTGCGAGGCTGCCGTGGCCCTGGGCGGGGCGTATTGGGGCCAGGGGAATGTCCTGGCGGCGCGGGAAGCCTTCGCGCAAGGGCGCGCCACCGCGCTCAAAAGCGGCTATCCGCCGCTGGCGGTGCCTTCGGCCTGCTACGTCGGCGTGCAGCTCATCAAACAGGGCCGGCTGCACGAAGCCTACGCCGACTATCGCCAGGCCCTCGCCTGGGCCAGCGGGCCTGACGGGGCGCGCCAGCCGGTGGCGGCCTTCCCCCTCATCCGCCTGGGCGACTTGGCCCGCGAATGGAATGATCTGGACGCGGCGCGCCGCGACCTGAGCGACGGCGTGGCGCTCAGCCCGCAGCTCGGCCAGGCCGACGTGCTGGCCGAGGGCCAGGTGTTGCTGGCGCGCCTGCAGAGCGCGCTGGGCGATCCGGCCGGCGCGCATGCCAGCCTGGATGCCGTGGCTCAGATCGCCCGCCAGACCCCCATTGACCCCTGGATCGCCGCCTGGGCCGACCAGTGCCGGCTGCGCCTCTGGCTGAAAGAGGGCCAGTGGGCCGCCGCCAACCGTTGGGCCGAGGCCAGCGGCCTGCGCCCCGATGGCGAGCTGAGCTATCAACACGACCTGCACCACGTCAATCTGGCGCGTCTCCTCATCGCCCGCGGTCTGGCCGACCCCGCTGGGCCGGACCTGGCCGCCGGCCTGGGTCTTCTGGCGCGCCTGCAGCCGGCCGCGCAACGCGCCGGCTGGGTACACGAAGAAATCGAGATCCTCTTGCTCCTGGCCCAGGGCCAATACGCCGCCGGCCAGACGCCGGCCGCCCTGACCGCCCTGCAGCGCGCCCTGGCCCTGGCTGAGCCGGGGAGCTATTTGCGCGTCTTTCTGGACGAAGGGCCGGCGCTGCTGCGCCTGCTGCGGCTGGCGGCGCCACGCGGTCTGGCGCCGGCGCAGGTCGGCTGGATCCTGGCCGCCGGCGACGCCGCGCCGGCCGACGTCGCGCCGGCCGACCAGACGGCGCTCTTCGAGGCGCTCAGCGAGCGCGAGATTGAAGTCTTGCGCCTCATCGCCGACGGCCTGAGCAACAACGAGATCGGCGAGCGCCTCTTCATTGCGCCGGGGACGGTCAAGGCGCACACCTCGGCGATTTACGCCAAGCTGGACGCGCGCGGCCGCACGGCGGCCGTGGCGCGCGCCCGCGCCCTGGGCCTCTTGTGAGCCGGCCGGCGCAACGACGCCCACAAGGGGCTAAGCTACGTCGGACCAGGCAGAGGTGCGCCCTGCGGTGGGGCACACTGGAATCCCAACGGGTCAGGCAGCAACCATTCCCACAGGAGCACAGACGACCATGGATATTGCAGCGCAACGCTATCAGGTGGTGGTTGCCGGCGGGGGCAGCGCCGGCTGGGTGGCCGCGCTGGCGGCGGCGCGCGCCGGCGCGCGGGTCCTGATCCTGGAGCGCCGGCATCATCTGGGCGGCAACCTCGCCTCTGGTCTGCCCATCCTCGGCTTCTTCAATACCCAGGCCCAACAGATTGTGCGCGGCATCCCCGATGCGTTCGTCGGGCGGCTGACCGCGGCCGGCGGTACCGACGGCTACCAGATCCTCGACTTGTGGCAAAGCTCGCAGGTCTCGTTGGAGCCGGTCGTCGTCAAGTGCGTCATCCAGGCCATGTTGGAGGAGGCCGGCGCCGAATTCCTCTTCGACGCGCAGGTCAGCGACGCCGTGATGCAGGGCGACCGGCTGGTCGGCGTTGAAATCCAGAAGCGCTCCGGGCGCGAGATCGTCTTCGGCGATGTCTTCATTGACGCCACTGGCGACGCCGAGCTGGCCTATCGCGCCGGCGCGCCCATCCATCTGGGCGATCCGGCCACCGGCGCGATGCAGCCGCCCACGCTGCTGGTGCGCCTGTTGGGCGTGGACGTGCCGGCCATGCGCGCCCATCTGCAAGCGCACCCCGAAGACTACGTGAACTGGCGCATGCGGCCGGGCAAGACGATCACATCGGAGTTCCTGGCGCGCGTGCCGCTCTTCCTGGCGTTCACGCGCCAGCTTCAGGCCGCGCGCGAGGCCGGCGATTTCGATGCTACCATTGATCGCGTCATGTTCAGCGCCATGCCCTTCGACCGCTCCATCTGCGTCAATATGCTGCGCCCCTATGGCGTGGATGGCACGCGCTCCGAGAGCATCACCGCCGGCCTGCGCCAGTTGCGCCCCGAAGTCCTCAAGCTGGAGCGCTTCTTCCGCAAGTACATTCCCGGCTGCGCGGACGCCTACGCCGCCGATGTGGACCCGGAGCTGCTCTCCCGCGAGACGCGTCGCATCGTCGGCGAGTACGCCCTGACGGCCGAGGATGTGCTGGCCGGCCGACAATTCCCCGACAGCATCGGCCTGGGCGGCTACTACATTGACGTGCACAATGCCAACGACCCGGGCTGCGCCTGCGTCTTGAGTCACGGCACATACGGCATTCCCTATCGCTGCCTGCTGCCGCAGAAGGTCGAAGGCTTGCTGGTGGCCGGCCGCACGATCTCGGGCACGCCGGCCGCGGCCGGCTCCTTCCGCGTCATGGCGACCTGCATGGCGATTGGGCAGGGCGCCGGCGTCGCTGCGGCGCTGGCTGCCCAGGCAGGCGTCGCGCCGCGCCGGGTCTCTATCGAGCGGCTGCGAGATCAGCTCGTCGCGACCGGCGCGCTGGTAGATGCGCCGCCGGCCTGAAATAAACCTCCCGATAGGCCATTCGGCCGATGCCGGCCGGCCCGGTTTAGGGCTATACTGGGGTCACAAGATGAGAAAACCAGACCGGACAAGCGGGGCCGACCGCCGGCACTCGGGATGTGTGCGATGACGACCCTGACGCAACGTGATATCCTGACCCAGGCAGCCTACTACGATGATCTCCGCCGTGCCGCGCAGCAACACCTGCGGACGGAAGA
>CAIQJD010000797.1 GCA_903872005.1 uncultured bacterium
CGCTGCGCATGGCCGCCGGCGTGACCGGCTCCCAGGCCACCGAAGCGCAGATGCAGACGATGGAAGAGTTGACGCGCGAGGCAATGGAAGGCGGCGCCGTCGGCATCTCCACCGGCCTGGAGTTTGAGCCGGGCCGGCTGGCTCCCACGGAAGAGCTAATCCGCGTGACGCGCGTGGTGGGCAAGGTCAAGGGCTATTACTCCAGCCACATCCGCAACCGCGACGAGTTCTACCAACAGTCTGTGGAAGAGTTCCTGCGTATCGTGCGGGAGACCGGCGCCATCGGCGAGCTTTCGCACATGAACGTCCGCCATAACACTGCTCCCGAAGGCACCTGGGAGCGCGCCGTGGAGACCCTGGGCAAGGCGCGCGCCGGCGGCCTCAACGTCATGGCCGACACGACGCCCTTCCTCGATGGCCTGGGGCAAATGGCCGGCATCCTGCCGCCCTGGCTGATGGCCGAGGGGCCGGCGAAAGCCGCCGAAAAGCTGCGCGATCCGGCCGTGCGCGCCAAAGTCCGCACGGATTGCGACCGCTACTGGCGCTTCATTCATCGCGGCGATTGGCACCGCGTGCGTATGCTCAGCAGCCCGATCTTCCCGGAGCTGACCGGCAAGAGCTTCACCGAGATCGCCCAGATGTGGCACAAGGACGAGTGGGACTGCTATTTCGATGTCCTGTCAGCTTACGGCAAGGACATGCTCACCATCAACCACATCGGCCTGCTCTTCACGCCGGAACACTCGGCGGCGATGGTGCGCCAGCCGCTATTCGCTCTGGCCGTGGACGGTTTCAGCAGCGTGATCGGCGGCAGTTTCAAGGATCCCTTCGCCCATCCGATCAACTACGCCGGCATTGTGCACTATCTGACCTACCACGTGCGCGAGAAGGGCACCTTGCGTATGGAAGAGGCCATCCGCAAGATGAGCAGCATGCCGGCGACGCACTTCGGCCTGAAAGGGCGCGGTCTCGTGCAGCCGGGCTACTTCGCCGACGTAGTCGTCTTCGACTTCAATACGATGGACGATGTCTCGACGCTGGAAAAGCCGATTGCCTACGTGCGCGGCATCGAGCACGTCCTGGTCAATGGCGTCCCAACGGTGAGCAACAGCGACCACACCGGCGCGCTGGCCGGCCGGCACCTGAACTACGCGCGCTGAGGCCCTATGATTGACTTGCGTACCGATGCCATGACGCCGCCCACCGAAGCCATGTGGGCCGCGATGCGCTCGGCCGAGTTGGGCTGGGCCATGCGCGACGAAGACCGCAACATCCTGGAGCTTCAGGCGTTGGGCGCCGAGCTGACCGGCAAAGAGGCGGCGTTCCTCGCCCCAACGTGCAGCATGGCGAACCTGCTCGCCCTGCTGACCCTGGGCGAGCGCGGCACGCAGGTCATCCTGGAGGCCGCCGCGCACACCGTGACCTCCGAGGAATGGGGCGTCGCGGCCCTGGCCGGCCTCTTCCCTCGCCTCCTGAGCGCCGCGTCTGGCGCCGGCGCGCCGGCGCCAGACGCGATCGGGGCAGCCTTCGCCGCTGCCGCCGAGTCGGGACAGCCCGGCATCAGCCTGGTCTGTCTGGAGAACACCCATAACAACGCCGGCGGCATCGCCGTGACGGCCGGGCAGACCGCCGCAATTGCAGAGATGGCCCATCGGGCCGGCGCCTCCGTCCACCTGGATGGCGCGCGCCTGTTCAACGCCGCGGCGGCCCTG
This sequence comes from uncultured bacterium, assembly GCA_903872005.1. Next base: position 1,713 of record CAIQJD010000797.1, read on the forward strand.
GGCGTAACGGCGCGCGAGCTGGCCGAGCCG
>CAIQJD010000798.1 GCA_903872005.1 uncultured bacterium
AACCTCCCGCAGGCTGCGAGCCTGCGGGAGGTTCGGCTCTCGCGTTACCTCGCTTACATCATCCCCGCCGCATCCCGCCTACGCTGAAATCAGATTATCTTGCTGTGAGGCAACCCATGAACATCACGGCGATTGCAACTGCGCTCATCCAACCGCGGCAACCGTTGCTGCCGATCTTGAGCGCCGCTTTACCGCGCCCCCTGCACGAACGCGACATCGTCTGCGTCACCTCCAAGATCCTCGCTTTGGAGCAGGGCCGGCTGGTGGACCTCTCGACCGTCGAGCCTTCGGCGCGCGCCCTGGAGATGCTCCACGCCCTGCCGGCCGGCGATCACCCGATGCACCCCGGCCTGGCCGAGCTGATCGTGCGCGAATCGGACATCGCCTGGGCCGGCGACCCGGTCTGGCTCTCGATCAAAGACGGCGTCTTCGTCGCCAATGCCGGCATTGACCTCTCCAACGCGCCGGCCGGCTTTGCCATCCTCTGGCCGCTGCGCCCGTGGGATTGGGCCTGCGACTTCCGTCAGCGCCTGCGCCAGCTCTATGGCGTCAACGAACTGGGCGTGATCGTCACCGATTCGCGCTGCATCCCCCTGCGGCGCGGCGTGACCGGCGTGGCGATGGCCTATTGCGGCTTCGAGGGGGTGGAGAGCCAGAAGGGCAAGCCCGACCTCTTCGGCCGGCCGCTGCAATTCACCGAGAAGTCGGTGGCCGACGATCTGGCGACGGCGGCCGTGTTGGTGAGCGGGGAGGCCGGCGAGAGCACGCCCTTCGTGCTGATCGAGGGCGCGCCGGCGGTCTTCACGGAGCGGCGCTTTGGGCCGGCCGACGTGCTGATTGACGCGCGCGTGGATATGTTCCGCAGCCTGTACAGCGAAGAGTTCCGCCGGCGGGCCGGCGCAGGAGAGTAGCCGCAGCGCGGATAGCATGATGCATGATTTCGCGCTTTGATTTCGGCGCGAATTGTGCTACAATATATGCGCCATGACCGACTGCGCCCAGCGGCCGGCCGTGTGATAGCATCGCGGAGTTGCGCCGCGCAGCGCGGTTCCCGTTTCCCGCTGCGCGTCATTCAATGTGGAGAGGAATCGCGTTGGCTTGAAGCGCCTGCCTGGCCCTAAAGAACAGCAAGCTCCGCAACGGGAGTGAGCGGCATGATGCTCGATTGGTTGCGAATGTATTCCACATGGGTGCTGATCGTCCTGGTCATCTTCTTGGCGGTCAGTGTGGTCTTCTTCCTGGTCGCGTATCGTCACGCCCGCAGCGATACGCTCTTCGTATGGCGGCGGGCCGCGGCGGCGCGCAGTCGCCGGCTGTTCGGCGTCATTATCGTCCTGCTCCTGGCGATTGGCGCGGTCTTCTGGTTGATCCTGATCGGCCCCTCGCCAACGCCGGTGGCCTACGCCGCGCCCTCGGTGACGCCGACGACTACGCCGACCGGCATGGGCCGCGCGTCCGTCTCGCCCACCCCGACGCCGACGCCCCCGCCGGCTACGTCGCCGGCGCCGCCCACCCCGACGCCAACGCCGCTTCCTGCGCCATCGGCCACCCCAACGCCCTTCCCGACCCTGCCGGCCAAACCCGGCATCAGCGATGTCGTCCTGGCGCGCGGCGTCTCGGACAACAAAGAGCCGGTGGACCCCGGCAATGATTTCCCTTCGACGAACAACCCGATCTACGCCTTCTTCACCTATAGCGGCATGACGCAACGCGCCGCCTGGAGCTACGCCTGGTTCCGCGAGGATCAGGAGTTGACGCGCGAGACGCAAGAGTGGGCCTGGGGCTGGGCCGGCCGGGCCTACGTTTTCTTTGGGCCTTTGGGCGGCTACACGGCCGGCGAGTACCGCGTGCGCTTCTATATCGGCGACCAGTTACAGGCCGAGGCGACCTTCGTGATCCATTGAGACCGCGGTGCGCCGCCGGGCAACGCCTGACGCAGAAAACAAAAAAGGAAGGACGGCTGTCCCACCCCCTGGGCAGCCGTCCTTCCGCGCTAGAGGAGGAAGAATCGTGTTACTGCAATCCCATCATTGATTAACACTATAATCTGTTTGCGCCGCCGCGCCTGTAAGCCGGCCTACACTGCCGGCGCCCCGCCAGACCCCGGACATGGCCCCATCTCCTGAATTCGTCCATCTTATCTTCATAAGTTCTTCACAATTATGTACGATACTATGAGCATACATAAGATGAACACTCACACATCACAGAGCATTGGAGAGGACTGGATCATGGAAGTACCGAAAAAGAAGAAGAGCAAAAAGCTAGATTGGGTAGGATGGCTACGCCGGCTGAGCCAACTCGGTTTCTCGGCGTACATCATCGTTTCCGCCATCATTCACAGCACCGGCGACATGAAGACCGCGTCCACCGACGCGCTATGCACCTTTGGCGGCTTTGAGACGCTGTGGCGCTTCATCACGTCGGGCGGCACCGCCTACTGCTCGAAGACACACCCCTCTAACCTCGTCCTGGCGATCGGCCTGCTCCTCGGCGCGGTGATCGCCGGCGGGACCTTCTGCGGCTGGATTTGCCCCTTCGGCGCGCTGCAAGATGCGCTGGAATGGGTGCGGCGCAAGCTGCGCCTACCAGAGCTGCGCGTGCCGGCCAGGCTGGATCGCATCCTGCGCTACCTGCGCTGGGTCGTCCTGGCCGGCATCCTGTATGCCACCATCAGCACCGTCACCCTATGGTTCGCCGCCTTTGACCCCTATCGGACGATCTTCAGCCTGGGCTGGATCTTCGAGTTCGATCTGGCGACGCAATGGCCGGCCTACGCCATCGCCCTGGCTATCCTGATCGGCTCGCTCTTCATCCCGCGCCTCTGGTGCCGCTATCTCTGCCCCCAGGGCGCGATCCTGGGCCTCGTGCAGCGCATCAGCCCATTCAAGATTCGCCGCGACAAGAACCTGTGCATTGACTGCGGACGCTGCGACCGCGCCTGTCCGATGAACCTGGAAATCTCGAACCGCAACGCCGTCAATTACGATTGCACCGGCTGCCAGAAATGCACCGGCGTCTGCCCGGTCCCCGGCGCGCTGAACGCCGGCCTGGGCGCATTGAAGCTGGCGGAAAAGCCGGCCAAGGAGACCGCGCAATGAGAGTCCACCGCCTCGTCATGCCGATTATCGTCATCGTGGCCCTGTTGGGCACGGTGCAGGTCGCCAACCTGCTGGGTTACTGGCAGACCAGCGGCCAGGAACTGGTAGACCTGGAAAGCTTCGCCGCCAGCGAAATCAAGGGCTGGATGACCCTGGATCAGGTCGCCGCCGGCACGCACGTCCCGCTCGCCAAGCTGCAAGAGCTGTGGGGCCTGCCGGCCGATATGCCGGGGACGACCGCGATGAAAGACCTGGAAGAGACCATTGACGTCACGACGGCCCGCACGAAGCTGGGCGAATACCTGGGCGAGATCACGCCGGCCGCCGTCGCCACGGTCGCCGCGACGCCGACGCCGGCCGTCGAGCATACGCCCAAGGCGACGCCGGGCGTGACCGGCACGCCCAAGGTCGAAGCCTCGCGCACGCCGGCGCCGGCCGGCCAGCTCGCCCCGGCCGACATCAAGGGCACCATGACCCTGCAAGAGGTCAGCGAAGGGACGGGCGTCCCCCTCGCCAGGCTCCTGGCCGAGGCCAAGCTGCCGGCCGACACGCCGCCGACCACGGCCCTGAAAGACCTGACCACCAAGGTCCCCGGCTTTGAGATTCAGACCCTCCGGGATGCCGCGACGAAGTTGATGGGCAAGTAACCCGGCCGCGCGAAACTCCCGCCAGCCCAAGACCCGTGAGGTCTCAGAGACCTCATGGGTCTTGGTTCGCGCGCGACTTGCCACAATCGGCCGGCCCATTTATAATCCGGGCGTGGTCATCCAACCCCACCAGGAGAGAGGCATGGGCCAGTTTACCCTGTCGGTGGTCATCCCGGCCTACAACGAAGTCAATACCATCGAAGAAATCGTGCGCCAGGTGCGCGCCGTCCAGCTCGAGAACGTTGCCAAAGAGATCATCATCGTGGACGATGGCTCCAGCGACGGGACGCGCGAGACGCTGGCGCGGCTGGAGAGCCTGCCAGATGTGCGCGTCATCTATCACGAGCGCAATATGGGCAAGGGAGCCGCGGTACGCACGGCCATTCAACACGTCGCCGGCGACGCGGTCCTGATTCAAGACGCCGACCTGGAATACGACCCGCGCGACTATCCGCTCCTCCTGCGCCCCCTGCTGGAAGGGCGCTCCAAAGTGGTGTACGGCTCGCGCTTCCTGGGCGGCCCGCGCCGCGCCATGCTCTTCTGGCACATGATC
>CAIQJD010000799.1 GCA_903872005.1 uncultured bacterium
GCCCCGGCGGCCACTTCCTCAACGAAGAGCACACGCTGCGCCACTTCCGCGACGTGTGGTACTCTCGACTCTTCGATCGCGCCATGGAAGCGCAATGGATTGAGCGCGGCGCGCCGCGTTTCGATGAGCGCCTGCGGGAGCTGACGCTGCAACAGATGGCGCAACAACCTGCCCCCCTGCCCGCCGACATCCTGGACGAATTGGATCGCATGTCCGAAACCTGGAAATAACCGCGCCGTGCGGTCACACCTGGAGAACGTATGCCCATCTTCACGCGCTTCATCAACACCATAGACTCGCACACCGCCGGCGAACCGACACGCTTGATCACGGCCGGCTTCCCGCCCATCCCCGGCCGCACCATCGCCGAACGCTGGCAATACGCCCGCGAGAACCTGAACGATGTGCGCCGGCTCCTCATGTTGGAGCCGCGCGGCCACGGCGGCATGTTCGGCGCGGTCTTGCTGCCCCCCTGCCGGCCCGAGGCCGATCATGGCCTGCTCTTCTGCGATTCCGGCGAATGGCAGGCGATGTGCGGACACGGCTCCATTGGCGCGGCCGTCACGCTGGTGCGTATGGGAATGATCCAGCGCCGCAAGCCAGAGACGATCATCCGCTTCGAGACGCCCTGCGGCCTGGTAACAGCCCATGTGGAAACAGACAACGGCGCCGCGCATGCGGCCTGGATTGAGAATGTACCCAGTTTCCTCTTCGCGCACGGGCTGGAACTGCCAACCGATGCGTGGGGCACGCTGCGCGTGGACATCGCGTTCGGCGGCAATTTCTTCCTGGTCGTGCCGGTAGAGCAATTGGGCCTGACGATCGAGCCGCACAACGCCGGCCAGCTCGTTTCCATCGGCCTGCGCCTGTTAAGTCAGGCCAACGCGGCGTTCCGCGTCTACCACCCCACGGAGCCGCACCTGAACTTCATCGGACTGGTCGAGTTCACGCAACCCGGGCGCGACGGCGCCGATTTCCGCAACGTGGTCGTCTTTGGCGATGGCAACTTCGACCGCTCCCCCTGTGGCAGCGGCACCTGCGCCCGCATGGCTGAGCTGCACGCGCAAGGCCGGCTGCGCCTGGGCGACAAATTCGTCCACGAGTCCATCGTCGGGACGCGCTTTGAAGGATCGCTGTTGGGCACGACCAAAGTCGGCGAATTCCACGCGGTGATCCCACGCGTCAAGGGGGATGCCTTCGTCACCGGCCTGCACACCTTCGTCCTGGACCCGGATGACACCCTACCGGCTGGTTTCAACATCCTGGCCTGATCTGGAACACCACGAGAGAGCACACGAGAGGAGATCCCATACCGTGACCTACACTGGCTTCGCACTTCCCACTTTCAACATGCTGACGCGCGAGCAGTCCGAACGCATCCATCGCGCCTCGCTCGAAATCCTGCGCCGCACCGGCATCCGCGTCTACCACGACGAGGCGATCAAGTTGCTGCGCCAGGCCGATGCCATCATTGAAGACAACACGCTGGTGCGCTACCCGGCCGCCCTGGTCGAATGGGCGCTAGGCAAAGCTCCGTCACGCATCCCGCTTTGCCGGCGCGGCTCCAACGAAGTCGTCGCCCCACTGGAAGGCCGGCA
>CAIQJD010000800.1 GCA_903872005.1 uncultured bacterium
GCTTCTCGGTGCAAGATACCATCGTCGTCTTCGACCGCATCCGCGAGAATATTCCGAAGCGGCGTGGCGAACCCTACGAGGTGATCGTCAATCGCAGTTTGTTGGAGACGTTGCACCGGTCGTTGGTGACGCAGTTGAACGCCATCTTCGTGATGGTCGCCATCATCCTCTTCGGCGGTGCGACGATGCGGCAATTCGTCGCCGTGATGTTGGTGGGCATGTTAACCGGCACCTATTCGTCCATCTTTAACGCCGTGCCGTTGTTGGTCGTGTGGGAGAAGGGCGAAGTGGGCGCTTTCTTCCGCCGGCTCTTCGGTCGGCAGCCAGCCGCGGCGTAGCGCCGGCTGGGCGCAGACAATCGCACAGCGCCAATGTGAAGGGGCCAGCCGACTGGCCCCTTTCGCCTATCTGATACCGCTGTGCTGGAGGTAGTGCGTGGCCGAAATCTTGATCCGTTACGGGGAGATCGCGCTCAAGGGCCGGAATCGCGGCGCGTTCACGCGGCAATTGCGTCACAATGTGCGCCAGGCGCTGCGCGATAATGGCATCGCCGGCGAGGTGTATGAAGCCGGCCGGCGCCTCTACGTGGAAACCGAAACGCCGGCGGCGGCCATGCCGCACCTGCGCCGCGTTTTCGGGATCGTGTCGCTCAGCGCCGTGTCCTACGCCGAGCGCGCCATCGAGGCGATGCGGGGCGAAGCGCTGCGGGTGGCCGGCCAGTTTGGCCTCTCGCCGGAGCACAGTTTTCGGGTGGTCGCGCGACGCTCGGATAAGTCCTATCCGATTCACTCGCCGGAGATCGGCCGGCTGGTGGGGGATGCCGTGGCCGATGCCAGCGGGGCGCGCGTAGACCTGAGCGCGGCGGCGGACTTGACCATCGGCATCGAGGTGCAGCGCCAGCGCGTCGCCGTGTACGGGGAGGTAATCGTCGGCCCGGGGGGGATGCCCTTGCCGACCGGCGGTCGCGCCGTGGCTCTCCTTTCGGGCGGCATTGATTCGCCGGCGGCTGCCTGGCTGATGATGAAGCGCGGCTGCGGCATCATCCCATTGCACTTTACTCAGGACCCCGAAGAGACGCAGAAGACGCTGGACAATTGCGCCGTGCTGGAGCAGTATGCGTATGGTTGGCGGATAGAACCGATCATCTTGTCGCATGCCGAAGTGATGGAACCGGTGGTGCGCCGGCTGGGCGAGCGGAACGCTTTGCGCTGGACATGCGTCTTCTGTAAGAGAGCGATGCTTCAGAAGGCCGCCGAGATCGCCGCCGAACGGGGCGCGCAGGCCATCATCACCGGCGATTCGCTGGGGCAGGTTGCCAGCCAAACCCTGGACAATCTGGAGGTGATCTCGCATGGCGTGTCGAAACCGATCCTGCGCCCGTTGATTGGCATGGACAAGACCGAAATCACCGCGCTGGCGCGCCGCATCGGGACCTTTGACATCTCGACGCGCCTGGCGAGACCGTGCCCCTATGTGCCGGCCCATCCGCTGACCAGAGGCTCACTCGCCGAGCTGCACGAATTGCTGACGACGCTCTGACTTTGACGCACAGGATATGGCGCTGATGAGAGACTATGATGCCGAGAATATGGCTCTGCAGCCGCAGCAGCCGGCCCCTTCGGGATGCCGGACGACGACCTTGCTGAAGATCGTCCTGGTCCTGGTGATCCTGAATGCAGTGCTCTGCCTGGGCGCGGCCGCGTATCTCTGGTTCTTGCGCTCCGAGGCGCCGGCCGTCGCGTTGGGAACGCCGGTGGGGGCGCGCCCCAGCGCTACTGCCGTCCCGCAGCAACCGAATCAGACGCGCGCCCCGGGCGTCGGGACGGCTCTTCCCACGCGCCCAGCCGGGACGCCGGCGGCAGGGACGCCGGCCGCGACTCGCCCGCCACAGCAGACGGCCGCGCCGGCGGCTGGCACGGTCTTGAATGACCCCTCGCTCCAGGCGTTGTTCGATGCCATTGCCAATGCGCCGGCAGGGGAGCGCGTGCAGGCCAACGCCGGCGAGGCAGCCTTGAGCGCCGAGGTCGTCAATTCCATCGGGACCAATCCCACCTATCAGCATGAGAGCCTGCAATTGCGCGATGGGCGCATCACCCTGACCGGACGCGGGACCGTGCAAGGGATTTCGGCGCGCATCGAAGTGACGGTGCGCCCCTATACCAGCGATTGCCGGCTCGTCCTGGAGATTGAGCGCATCCGTGTGGGCGGTCTGCCGGCGCCGCGTTTCCTGGTGGATCAGGCCACGACGGCCGCGAACCAGTGGAGTGAAGATTATATGAACGCCATGAACTTCTGCGTGGATCAGCTTTCTGTTGCCAATGGCCGGCTCGTGCTGGCCGGCGTCGTCCAGTGAGGTGAGCCGGGATGCGGGGTCTCTATCTGGCTGAGGGTAGGGTCGGCTTTCGCGCCGACTTGCCGGCGCCGCGTCGCCAGGCCGGCGAAGCCCTGGCGCGTGTCACCCTGGCCGGCATCTGCGGCACGGATCTGGAGCTGTTGCGCGGCTACCGGCCCTTCGCCGGCGTGCCGGGGCATGAGTTCGTCGGCGTGGTCGTCGAAGCGGAGCGGAGCGAGTGGATCGGCCGGCGCGTGGTGGGCGAGATCAACATCTCTTGCGGCGTCTGTGACCTGTGCCGGCGCGGCCTGCCGACGCATTGCCGGCAGCGCGCCGTCCTGGGCCTCTTTGGCCACGATGGCGTCATGGCCGAATATGTCGCCCTGCCTGAAGCCAATCTGCATGCCGTGCCCGATGCGGTGAGCGACGTCCAGGCGGCCTTCACGGAGCCGCTGGCGGCCGCTTTGCAGATCGCCGAGCTGGCGCATATCGCCCCGACGCAGATGGTCGTGGTCCTGGGCGACGGCCGGCTGGGTCTGTTGGTCGCCCAGGCATTGGCCCTGACCGGCTGCCGGCTGATCGTCGTTGGCCGGCATCCGCACAAGCTGGCGCTGCTGGCGCGGCGCGGCATCGAGACAACGCTGGACGCGACGGCTCTGGAGGGGCAGGCGGATGTGACGGTGGAATGCACCGGCAGCCCGGCCGGCTTCGAGGCGGCGCGCCGGCTCACGCGCCCGCGCGGCATCCTGGCGTTGAAGAGTACGTATGCCGACAAAGCCGAGATTGATTTGAGCCGGCTGGTGGTGGACGAAATCACGCTGATGGGGACGCGTTGCGGCCCCTTTGAGCCGGCGCTGCGTCTCCTGGCGCGCGGTCTGATAGACGTGGCGGCGTTGGTCGAGGCGACCTATCCGCTGGAGGAAGGGGCAGCGGCTTTCGAGCATGCCGGCCGGCGCGGGGCGCTCAAGGTACTCTTGCAGCCGTGAGGCCGGCGCTTATCCGATGGCCTGCGCCGGCAAGGACACCGTGAAGGTCGTCCCTTCGCCCAGTGTACTCTGGGCGTTGATGGTCCCGCCGTGCATCTCCACGATCTGCTTGACGATTGCCAATCCCAGGCCGGTGCCCTTGGCCTGGCTTTCTTGATCTTCCACGCGGAAAAACTTATCGAAGATGTGCGGCAGGTTTTCGGGCGAGATGCCATTGCCGGTGTCGCGCACGAAGATGCGCGTCTCGCCATCCAGGGTCTGATGCAGGCCGAGGGTGATCTTGCCGGCCGGCCGGTTGTACTTGATGGCATTGCTGGTCAAATTGATGAGCACCTGGCGCAAGCGCTCCGGATCCACAATCTGCGGCTTGATGGGCGCTGAGATGTCGGTTTCGATCTGAATCTGGCGCTCGCTGGCCTGCGGCTGCATGAGCTGAGTCACATCGCCGATCAGGCGCGCCAGGTCGGTCTCGACGAGCTTGAGGCGCGAGCGGCCGGATGCCATGCGCGCCAGATCGAGGTAGCCATTGACCATGTCGCCCAGGCGCGTCGCTTCGCGGTGGATGGTGGCGGCGAACTGGCGCTGCATCGCCGGCGAGAGGTTGTCGGTCATCAGGAACATCTTGCTGTAGCCGATGATCGAAGTCAGCGGGGTGCGTAGCTCGTGCACGACGTCTGAGATGGCGTCGCTCTGCTCGAAGAGGCGCGCGTTCTCGATGGAGACGGCCGCTTGTGCGCCCAGGATGGTCAGGACTTCCGTGTCGTCGTCGGTGAAAGGCTCATCGTCGCGCTTGTTGACGACTTCCAGGACGCCGATCTTGCGGCTATTGACTTCCAGCGGCACGCCGAGGATGGAACGGCTGTAGAAGTCGCAGCGCGCGTCAATCTCCTGAAAGAAGCGCGGGTCGCGTTGCACGTCATTGATGACGACCGGCTTGCCGGCCGAGAGGATCATGCCGGCGATGCTGTCTTCCAGCGGCACCGTCAGGTCGAGCAGCTCATTCTGGCGGATGCCGCAGGAGGCGGCGAAGCGCAACTGGCCGGTCTTCGCGTCGAGCAGCATGATCGAGCTGGCTTCGGTGCGCGTCAGATCGGTGGCCGTTTCGGTGATGTATTGTAGAAGCCGGCGCAAGTCCAGCGTCGCGTTGAGGCTGCGACTGACATTAAGGATTTGTTGCATGTGCGACAGCCGGCGCAACAATCCCTCAATGACGACATCTCGGCTATCTTTCGGCATGAACGTGCCTCCCCGGACCAATTGGCCGGCCCAACAGATTGGGGTCTATCTTAGCACCGAATGAACATAAATGCAAAGACGCTCGCAGCCGGCCTGTCAGCGGCGCCCCGGCGCGCTCAGGCCGTCGCGAGATAGAGGGCGTAGATGCGTTGCTCGGCGCCCAGGCCGCCCAAGAGGGAGACTTGCACGCGGAACGGCCGGCCTTCCAGTCCTCGCGGCGTCTCGCCGGCCGGCCAGATGACCGGCTGGCGCACGCCAGAAGATTCGACCACGCCGGCCGCGTCGGCCAGCGGCCGGCCCTCGGCGTCGAGCAGCTCGACGCGCAGCGGCGCTGCCGGCGTGACGCCCTCGGCGTTGACGAAGAGTTGCAGCGGCTCATCGGACTGCGCCAGACAGGTGATGAGATGCGCTTCCAGGCCGGCGTGCCGACGCGCCAGATAGCCGAAGCCGTCGCGCCGCAAGGCGGCCATGCCGATGGCTTCCAGGTAGCCCAGCCGGCCGCAATCCCAGTGGCCGTACCAGAGGAGCGTCTTGTCGCCGCGATTGATGTAAGCGTGCGCCGGCAAGAGCGCCTTGCTATCCCATTCGCCCGGCCCGCCGCGTGGCAGGATGGCGAAATCGGCCACCGGTTCGCGGTAGTGCAGGCCATCGTTGCTGACGATCAGCCCCAGGTCTTGCTGCGCTTTGGCCCAGGGGTTGGGCCAACTGCCGGCCTGGCCGTGCCACATACCATACAGGCCGACCACGACGTTGCCGCGATTCCAGACGCCGGCGGCCGAGTTGACTTCCTCGCCTTCGCCGCTCTGCATCGGCCGGTAGCGCCCGCGCACGAAGCCGAGGGCGCGCGCCGACGACCAGCGCCCGAAATCGGGCGACTGATAGACGCCCAGAGCGCGTCCGCAGGGCTGCCCATCTGGCAGCCAGATCCAGGGCGGCAATTGTTGGCCGGCGACATAGTAGGTCCCGCCGAACTTGTAGAGGCTGCATGCCTGAAAGGCTTGCTCAATGGGGAGCCGTTCGGGGGCGATGATGCGCCAGCGCAGCCCATCGGCGCTGACGGCGGTCATCATGGTGTAGACCTCGGCATCGCGCGGGTCATTGCTGACGCGGCGCAGCGCGGCAGCCGGCGCCGGCTTCTGAAAGACCAGCTTGTAGCGTCGCGATGGGTCGGGATCGTCGGGGTCGCGCAAGACGGCGAGATAGTCCATCACGCCCAGCAGGTTGCCGGCCGGGTCCGGCTCCACGGGACAGAGGTTGTTGGCGCGGCTGCCGCGCCATTCCACCAGGCCCAGATTCGGCTTCGTCCAATGCAGCCCGTCCTGGCTCTCGGCATAAGCCATGCAGCCCAGGGGGCGCCGGCCGCTGGGGTCGTGGAAGCCGGCCATGTACCACAGGCGCAGCTTGCCCTCTTCCTCCAATACCGTGCCATAGAAGAGCGCCGAGCGCTCGTCTGGCGCGCCGGCCGCGCCGGGCGTCAGCACCGGGTTGCCCGACCATTTCTGCGCCGGCTGCAAGGTCAGGGCCAGATTGTCTTGCAGCGGGATGGAATGGTCGTCGAAAGCGAAGAAAACGAGTTCATCGGCCACCCGGATCGGCGTGGCCGCGTAACTGGTCAGCATAGATTGCTCCTCGCGCCGGCGTCAGGCAGATTCGGCCGGCTCCTCGATGCGCTCCAGCAAGAAGAAGACCGGCCGGTAGCCGTCGGTGCAGCAGGTGATGAACGTGCCGCGCTTGACGCCCACCATGTTGCCGCCGCGCGCCAGGGTCAAGACATATTCCAGGATGTCGGCCCAGGCAAAGCTGCAAAAGCCTTCGGGCATCCATCCGCTGCTGACGAATTGCTGGCCGTCCTGGTACATCTGGCAGATCGGCCATTCGCCGGCGTCGGTATACTCGCGCATGAAATCGAGGTTCTGCGTGCGACGCAGGACGGTGATACGCACATCGGCGGGGTGTTTCATGGCGGCAGGGATCCTTTCTCGGGTAGGTGTTCTATGCAGCGGCGGCGAGCCGGCCGTAGTCGCCGGCGAGTCGGCGCAGGCGGTCGCAGAGGGCGTCGTTCAGCGCGCCGGCCGGCACGCGCCAGGCCCAGTTGCCGCTCGGCCGGCTGGGATAGTTCATGCGCGCCGCATTGCCGAGGCAGAGCAGGTCTTGCGCCGGGTAGAGGGCGATGTCGGCGACGGAGGCCAGCGCCGTGCGGATCATATCCCAGGCGATATCGCGGCCGTCGGTCGCCAGATAGCGCCGGACATAGTCGCCCTCCGGCGTGTTGGCGACGCGCTGATACCAGCCGGCGGCGGTGTCGTTGTCGTGGGTGCCGGTGTAGACGACGCTGTTGCGTATCCAGTGGTGCGGCAGGTGAATGTTCGTCGCGTCGGCGGCGAAGCCGAATTGCAGCACACGCATGCCGGGGAAGTCGAACTGGTCGCGCAGGGCTTCGACGGCCGGCGTGATGACGCCCAAGTCTTCGGCGATGATTGGCAGCGCGCCGAGGGCGGCGCGCAATGCCTGGAAGAGGGGCGCGCCGGGGCCGGGCGTCCAGCGGCCGGCGATGGCCGTCTTCTCGGTCGCCGGCACCTCCCAGTAGGCTTCGAAGCCGCGGAAGTGATCCAGGCGCAGAATGTCCATCAGGCGCAGGGCCGCGCGCAGCCGCGCGATCCACCAGGAGAAGCCGTCGCCGGCCATGTCGTCCCAGCGATATAGCGGGTTGCCCCACAACTGGCCGGTGGCGCTGAAGTAGTCCGGCGGGACGCCGGCGACGACGGTCGGCCGGCCGGTTGGGTCGAGCGAGAAGAGCTGCGGCCTGGCCCAGACATCGGCCGAATCGTGCGCCACGAAGATGGGGACGTCGCCGATGATCTGGATGCGGCGGTCGTTGGCGTAGCGTTTCAGGGCCGCCCATTGGCGGAAGAACTGGAATTGCATGAACTGATGGGCCAGGATGGGGCCGGCGAGGGCGCTCTGCGCGGCCGCCAGGGCCGCCGGCTGGCGCTCCACCAGCTCGCGCTCCCATTCGACCCAGGGCGCGCCGCCATGCGCCCCTTTGAGGGCCATGAAGAGGGCGTAGTCGTCGAGCCAGCCGGCTTCGGCGGCGCAGAAATCGAGGAATGCGACGCGTTGGGCGCGCGGGGCCTCGCTCAGGAAGCGCTCGGCGGCGCGGCGCAACAGCTCCAGCTTGAAGGGGATGACCGCGCCGAAATCTACGGCGTCGGCGGGGAAGGCCGGCGCGCTGGCGATCTCTTCGGGGCGCAGGCAGCGCTCCTCGACCAGGCGCTCCAGGCTGATGAGGAGCGGGTTGCCGGCGAAGGCCGAGAAGCATTGGTAGGGCGAGTCGCCGTAGCCGGTGGGGCCGAGGGGCAGGACTTGCCAAAAGCGCTGGCCGGCGCCGGCCAGGAAATCAGCGAAGCGGTAGGCTTCTGCGCCCAGGCCGCCGATGCCCAGCCGGCCGGGCAGGGAGGTGGGATGGAGCAGAACGCCGCAGGCGCGCGAGAATGGCATGGGAACCTCCGGGGGAGCTAGATGGCTCAGGCTTCCAACATGAGAGCACGATAGCCGGCCTGCACGAAATGCTCGTCAGCGGTGACAGCCGTATCCAGCCTCTGTTCTCTCATCACAACGAAAGAAATGCAATCGGTCAAACTCCAAGTCTTATCTGGCCGCGAATTGTAGAGTCGCAGACCGGCCCTAAGCAATGCCGTATCGTTTCTCGCCACGCGTATGTTGTCCGTCCCATAACATTGCTCGATGAACTGAGCAGCGCCGGCGCGATTGATGGCGCTCAGGGCATTGCCAATCTCAAGGAGCACGGCTTCTGTGATCCAGGCTTCGGCAGCGCTTCTGACGCGTGGCAAGAGTAACATGGCCGCTGTGTGATACTGATCACGCCGATTGAGCACCGCCTGAACGAAGACGGTGTCTAGCAGGAACCGCTCATTACTCACCCTTCGTTTCCTTGCCGCGCGTGGAGGTTCCGTATAGGTAACGGTCGTGTTCAATAGCCCAGTCTTCGGGCGCGTCAACAGAGCCGGCTAGGTCTGCCAGCGTTACCCAGGCGTCGCTGCGCTTTGCCGGCTGGGCTTCGCCCTGGATGATGATGATGTAACGCTCGTTTGGGCGCAGGTCAAGCGGCGTATCTGGGCATAGCGTCCGCCCATCGTAGATTGCCGTAATGATCTTGTTCATCTGTCCTGCCTCACCATAGCTCTCATATCCGATTATACACCCGGCGCCTACGGCCGGCAATTGAAGACGGCGAAAGCAACCAGGCGGGGGCAAGGTCTCTTGGCCCCGCTTTCTCGTTCAGCCGCGCCGGCCGGCCGCCGCGCC
>CAIQJD010000801.1 GCA_903872005.1 uncultured bacterium
CCGGCTGCGCGTCATGGCGCGCTACACCGCCCTGACCGACACGCGCGCGGATAGCTTGCAGAGCCACATCTGGCGACTATTCCCATATCTCGCAAGAGAAGGTCGCGCAATTCGCCGCCGGCCATGGCGCGCTGCCCTATCGCGTCGTGAACGTCGTCGAGACCTATGGCTTATCCGTGCCGGCTGTGGCCCGCAAAAAGCGGCGCGGCGACAAGACCTGCTCCGTGTGCGGGTTAATCAAGCGCCATATTATGAACCGCATCGCCTATGAGGGCGACTTCGCGGCCATCGCCACCGGCCACAATCTCGATGACGAGGCGGCGGTGCTGATGCAGAACACCCTGCATTGGGAGACCGGCTATCTGGCGCGCCAGTCGCCGGTCTTGCCTTCGACACACCCGCACCTGGCGCGCAAGGTCAAGCCGCTCTGCCTGGTCTATGAGCGCGAAGCGGCGGCCTATGCCCTCGTGCAAGGCATTGACTACATCTATGATGAGTGCCCCTACTCTGTCGGCGCAACGACCCTTTACTATAAGGAAATGCTGAACCGGCTGGAGGGGCGCTCCGTCGCTGCCAAGCAGAACTTCTACCTCACCTTCCTGAAGGCGAAGGATGACGGCGCAGTGCAGTTTACCGAGCGCGGCGAGCCGGCGCTCACGCCGTGCGAACGCTGCGGGCAGCCTACATCAGCCGCCGGCCTCTGCGCTTTTTGCCGGCTCTGGGAGCACACGAGTGATTGAACGGCGCGCCTCGCGCTACTTTGATCTGGTCATGGCCCTCTTCGTCGCCGTCCTGCTGATCAGCAACGTCGCCAGCAGCAAAATCCTCAAATTAGGGCCGTTGACCTTTGACGGCGGAACCATCCTCTTCCCGTTGAGCTACATCTTCGGCGACATCCTCACGGAAGTGTATGGCTACGCCCGTTCGCGGCGCGTCATCTGGGTCGGGTTCATCTGCGCGGCGCTGAGCGCGCTCATCTTTGGCGTGGTGGGATTGTTGCCGGCCGCGCCGGGCTGGGAAGCGCAAGACGCCTACATGGCAATCCTGGGCCAGACGCCGCGCATCGTCCTCGCCAGCCTGATCGCGTATTTCGCCGGCGAATTCTCCAACTCCTACGTGCTGGCGAGACTGAAAATCGTGACACGCGGCCGCTGGCTGTGGCTCCGCACGATCAGCTCAACCCTGGTCGGCGAGGGCGTGGATACGCTCCTGTTCGTCGCCATCGCCTTCGCCGGCGCGCAACCGGCGGCGTTATTGGTCAGCGTCATCATCTCGAACTACATCTTCAAGTGCGGCATCGAGGCGCTGGCGACGCCGCTCACGTACCAGGTAGTGCGCTTCTTGAAACGCGTCGAGGGCGAAGACCACTACGATGTCGGGACGGACTTCAACCCGTTCCGTTTGCGCGCCGGCGCGCAATAGCCGGCAGGGAGCAGACATGGCGAAACGACGCGCCCAGGGCGCAGACCGGGCCGATGCAGAGACCGACGACCGGCCGGCCGCGCCGACAGACGAAACCGAATACAACTCCGACGCGACATACGACGACGAGTTCGACGCCGACTTTGAGGCCGAGGACGACGAGAACTACGAAGCCGCCGACGGGCCGGTGGTCTTGACGCCGGCGGCCGGCTCGCAC
>CAIQJD010000802.1 GCA_903872005.1 uncultured bacterium
CGAGCCGAAGCTGAAGCCGCCGAAGGTGATTTGGCCGCTGCCCATATTCGGGCCGACGGCCGAGACGCTGCGGCCGGTGCTGCCCAGGAAGGGGCCGAGGGTCGCGCCGGTCGCGGTCAGGATGGCGGCGTTATAGTTGACGGTGAACTGGAAGCCGCCCAGATTGCTGACATTTTCGGCGCGCACGTTGACCGTCACGGATGCGCCGGGGGCGACGTACTGGATCGCCGGCTCGATCCGCATGACCAGGCCGGAAGGCCCCGTTGGGGTGCGCGTGGGCGTGTAGGTGGGCGTGCCCGTGGCCGTGGTCGGCGTGCGGCTGGGCGTGGGCGTGGCGGTGTAGGTGGATGTCGGGCCGGTCCCCACCGTGACACTGCCGTTGGTGATCCCGACCGGCGTCTGGGGCTGACTGGACGTATTGAGGACCTGCACGTCGCCCAGCGTCAGGGGGCTGACGCCGGCCGCGTTGGCCTGAAAGGTCAGGATCGCCAGGACGCCGGCCCCGTTGGCGCCGGCGCCCGAGCCGAAGCTGAAGCCGCCAAAGGTGATCTGGCCGCTGGTGATGGTTGGGCCGACGCCGCTGGCGGTGCGGCCGGTGCTGCCCAGGAAGGGGCCGAGGGTCGCGCCGGTCGCGGTCAGGACGGCCGGGTTGTACGTGACGTTGAACTGGAAGCCGCCCAGGTTGTTGACATTCGCGATAGCTACGGAGACCGTAAAGGTCGCGCCGGGAGCGACGGTCTGGTTTGCCGGATCAATGCGGACGCTGAGACCGCCGGGATCGGCGGTCTCGGCGCGCGCGCCGCTGGCCGACAAACTGAGCAGGAACAGGGCAAGCAGCCCTGCCAAACAGCACACAGTGAGCAGGAAGACCAATCCTCTACGAGTGGACATGCCCAAAACCTCCTTGTGCGCGGACGCGTCGCTCCCCGGCGAGCTTATTTGCCAGCCATCCAGATTGTCTCCAGTTCCACCTCGTCCGGGTCGTCGGCGGTGATTTCTAAAGCGTCGTCTTCCGCGATGGCAACGTAACCATCGGCGACGATGATGACCGAATAGACCTGGTCGCGCGCCACGGGCGGCGTCAGCTCGTAATAGCCGTCTTCGTCGCTCATCCCGAAGGCGGCCACCAGCGCGTCGGACTTCTCTTTGGCGAAGCGGGCGACGGTGACGCCGGGCTTGAGCAGGCCCACCAGCGCGCCGGCAATCGGCTCGTCGGTATCGCCGTCGGCGAGATAGCCGCTGACGGTGACGCCGCGACTGGTCTGCGGCGGCGTTTTGCCGGCGCCCTTCGCGGCGGCAATGGTCGCCGAGCCGGTCTGCATGTCCACGCCGCCGACCAGCGCCTTGAGCGTGTACTTGCCGGCCGGCAGCGGGTCGCCGCCGTTGGAGATGGTGAAACTGAAAGCGCCCTCCGGGCCGGCGCCCCAGATCAGGTCGCTGCCGGCGACCTTCTCGCCATCAATGCTCCACTGGCTGGACAAGGACGCGCCGTTGACCATGCCGACGTACTGGGTCACGGCGATGAGCTGCGTCGTCGTGGGCGGGAAGGACGCGCCGGGGTCTATCGGCCGGCGGTTGGCGTCTATCTGCGTGGCGAAGACGAAGGGCGAGAAGCTGGCCGCCTTGGGCGCCGGCGCGGTGGGGGCCGGCGTGCTGGGCGTCGTCGGCTTCGGGGCATTATTGGGCTGCGTCCCGCCGCCCTGCAATAGCGCCTTCTGCGCCTGGGTGATCAACGGGTAGGCCAGGTTGATGGGGCGCACTTTGTTGATGAAGCCGCCGGTGGAGATGGCGGCGTCCTTTTCGTCAATCACGCCGTCTTTGTTGGTATCGGCCAGCCGGCGAGCGTCTACCTGGCCCACCTGGGTGGGGACGCCAACCAGCTTGCCGTCGGCGTCAATGGCTGCGCCGCCGCTGTTGCCGCCGGAGATGCTGGCGTCGGTCTTGATCCAGGCGCGCGTGTAGGCGATCTTGTCTTCTTCCAGGAAGCCGCTCACCTTGCCTTCGGTGAAGGTGATGGTGCCATTGCCGATGCTGGGGTAGCCGAAGATGAACAGCTCATCGCCAATCTCCAGGCTGTCGGCGTCGCCCAGGGGGACGATGGGCAGGTTGAGTTTGGCGTTATCCACCGCCTTGCCGCTGAAGTCGGAGATGATCTTGATGACCGCGAGATCGGCCTGGGGGTCTTTGGCGACGGTGACGGCCTGATAGCTCGGCTCCGGCCGGCGATCCGAGCGGGTGGTCATCAAGACGCCCAGGGTGTTCCAGTCTTTGCTCTCTTCCACCACGTGGTAGTTGGTCACGATCAGGCCCCTGGCGTCCACGATGGTGCCGGAGCCGGTCCAGGCGACGCCGGCGACCTTGCCGCCTTCCACCTTCATGGCGTAAATCAGCACGGAGCTTTTCATGATCGCCTGGCGTTGGTTGCGATCCAGGGCGTTGCTCAAAGGCGCCAGGGTCGCTGACAGCAGCGTCAACACCAGCGCGACCGAGAGGATTTTGACAATGCGCTTCATGGTCTTTGACTTCCCCTTCTCAACGCAGGCGAGCGCCATTCAGGATGGCGAGGTAGCGGCGCTCATTGGCGGCGAAGCCGGCGGCTTCGTCTTCCAGACTGATCACATAGGCTTTGCCGTTGCTCGTCCCAATCCAGGCCATGCCGACGATGACCGCTGGGAGCGTCGCTTGCTGACGCCGGCCGGGCGCTTCCTGCACATCGGCGTAGCGCACCAGCAGGCCGGACTTGCCGTCCAGCGCCTTCGATTCGGAGGAGAGGGTGCGATAGGCGTCCAATGTCTGGGCCGCGGCGAACTCGCGCTGGGCGGCCAGCTCGTCGAGGGTGACCGGCGCGGCCGGGTCGAGGTCGCGCAGGACCTGGAGGGCGACGCCGGCGCGCGCCCCAAGGGCCGGGCCGGCGCGCAGCGCCCCGCTTTCGCTCGCGGTCGAGGCGTGCCAATCGGCCGGGTAGCGCACGCTGGCGCCCTGGAGGGTCAGGGCGCTGGTTTGGGCGGCCAGCCCATAGACCAGGGCCGCGCCCAGGGCCAGGGCGATGACCAGGGTGAGGACGACGAGCCACTCCGGCTCTTCGCCGCCCCAGAACCAGTTTTGCGAACGTGTAGTCGTGTGCATGTTACAGCTCCTCCCTATGCCTCTTGCAGCGTCGCGGCGTTGTCTCGGCGATCAGGACGAGCAAGGCGCCAAAGGCGAGGATCGCCACGCCGGCGGCCAGGATCAGGCCACGCCAGGGCGTGAAGGTCAGGCCAGATGTGCTGACCTCGCCCAGGAGGAAGGTCACGCAACCATTGAGCACGGCCGCCAGGCAGAGGCCCAGGGGGAGCCAGGCTTTGCCCATGCGCTCGAACCGGGCGCGGCCGAGGAAGTAGCCGGCGACGCCGCTGAAAGAGGCTTGCGCCAGGGCTGTCACCGTGGCGCGCAGGGCGGCCTGGCCCAGGAGCGCGCCGCCGCTGCTAATGATGTAGTGCAGGTTGAGCGCGCTGGCAAAGCCGAGGCCGGCCGCCGCGCCATAGATGATCCCGTCCACGCGTTCATCGAATTCGGGGCTGCGGAAGATGGTGTAACGCACGGCCGCGTATTTGAGGAATTCCTGGATGAAGCCGACGATGAAGATGGCATGGGCCAGGGCGATGATGATGTCGCGGGCGCTGCCCAGGCCGGCGATGGCCGGCAGCGGCAAGAGATCACGCGTCAGCGGGATGGCAATGGTCAACGCCAGGAGCGCGCCCAGGCCGAAGAGGCCCAGGACGTAGCCCTTCGGCTCCGGCTCCAGACGATCTTGGGCGTAGAAGACGATGAGCCACAGGCCGGCGGGGATCAGCGCCAGGATCACGCCGGCCAGGGTCAGCGGCCAACCGCGCAGGGTCAGGCCGGTCGCCTGCACCAGCAGGTTGACGCCAACGACGAAGAGGAGCAGGCCGGCGATGGACGCTCCTGTGGCGAGCCAAAGTCCGCGCCGGTTGCCGGTCGCTTTGGCGTAGTGGCGGTCGCAATAGCGCCGGCCGCCCAGGCGCGGCGCGTCCGCTCCGACCGGCGCGCCGCATACCGTACACTTCCCTTGATCCACGCTTCACCTCCCAGTGGGTTCCGTTTTATCTCGACGCAGGCGATTGATTTCGCGCGTCGTCAGAAAAGCGGTATAGGCCATCAGCAGGCTGAGGATCAGCCCGTGCCGGCCATCGCGATAGCCGCGCAGCGTGATGTAGCGGCGACGGAATTCCCGCAGCGGCATGGTCAGGTAGGTCCAGGGGTGAGGCTGGACGCCGGCGCGCGCTTGCATGCCGGCGTCCAGGCGCAGGTAGCGGCGTTGTTTGCTCAGGAACTGCGCCCAGGTATCGTAGTTGTAGTGAATGAAGCAGTTTTGCAGCGTGCCGGCCGGCCCATCCAACAGCACCGTCTCGTGGACTTCGTGGGTCGGGTCGTAGTGCGCGCTGGCGCGGCGCAACAGGCGCAACTGCGGGTCGGGGTACCATCCGCCGCCCTGAATCCAGCGCCCCACGATGTAGTTGCGGCGCGGTACCCACCAGCCGACTTCGGGCCGGCCGGCGATCACCTGGCGCACTTCGGCCGCCAGCGCCGGCGGGACGCGCTCGTCGGCGTCCACAAAGAAGACCCACTCGGCGGCGACCTGCGCCAGGGCCGCGTCGCGTTGTTGCGCGAAGTTGACGAAGGGGTGTTGGATGACGGTCGCGCCCAGAGCGCGGGCAATCGCCGGCGTTTCATCCTGGCTGAAAGAGTCGAAGACGACGATGTCGTCGGCCCAGCGCAGCGTCTCGATGCACTCAGCGATGTGCCGGCGCTCATCCCGGGTCAAGACGACCGCCGCCAGCGGAGCCTGCGTCATACGCTTACCTCAATCTCGCTACAACGCCATGAACCCCACACACGCCGAATCGTTGCGCCTGAAAGCTGCGCTCAACCGCGGCGCGGATGGCGCGGCAGGGCGATCTCAAAGGACTCGAAGGCCGCGGCGAAGCCTTCGCCGGCCGGCGAACAGAGATAGGGGCCAACTTCCAGCGTCAAATTCTCGGTGAGCGTGCATTCGCGCACGATGAAGTAGTTTTGTCCATCCAGGGCGGCCGAGACGACGAGGCTGTTGCGGTCGCGTTCGATGACCAGCCAGACCGCTTCGCCGGCCAGCGGCCGGCAGAGCGCCCAATCGGAGAAATCGTGGGTGACGACGGATGAGATGTAGCGCACGCCGTCCAGGTATTCGATGCCGGCCTTGAGCCAGACCAGCGAGTCCGCCAATACCATCAGGCCGGCCTGGTCGTAGAGCTGCCGGAATTCGCCGGCGACGCGGGCGCGCAGGCTGAAGTCGCCGCGCACCTGGATGCTGTAGAAGTGGCCGCTTTCGGCGATGAAGCCGTTGCGCGTCTTGCGCCAGAAATCGGTGCGCGCTTTGGCGCGCGCTGTCAGCCGGCCATCGGGCGCCATGCGCCACTCGGCCGGCTCGTTGCTCCAGACGGCTTCGGTTTTGAGGTTGACTTCTGCGGTCATGGCAACGGCCTCGCGTGAGACTGTTACCTGGATTGTAGCACGGCCGGGGCCGGTTGGCAAGCGCCGCGCAGATCTCACCCCCTTCGGGGGACGAACACGCGAGAGACCTCACAGGTCTTAAAGACCTGTGAGGTCTTCCCGACAGGCACGGTCTTCCGCCTACTCGGCCGTCCAGAAGAGATGCACCAGATTGCCGGCCGGGTCCGTCTCCTTCAAGAAGACCGC
>CAIQJD010000803.1 GCA_903872005.1 uncultured bacterium
AATATCGCGCACGACGACATCGTCTTCCACAACCAGCACCGTCTCTGTGCCGCGCGGCCAAACCAATGTGGACGCGCCATCCTCTCGCTGCGCCTCACCTTCAATGCGCGGCAGATAGATGTCGAAGCGCGTCCCCACACCCGGCTCGCTCTCACACACGATACCGCCGCCGTGCTGCTTGATGATGCCGTACACCGTCGCCAACCCCAGCCCAGTGCCCTTGCCGACTTCTTTGGTCGTGAAGAACGGCTCGAAAATATGCGCCTTGATCTCCTGCGTCATGCCACTGCCGGTGTCACTGACGCGCAGCAGCACATAGTCGCCGGCGCTGACATCGGCCAGCCCGGCCAGCGGTTCGTCCACCATCGCATTGGCCGCTTCGATGAGCAGCCGGCCGCCGGCCGGCATCGCGTCCCGCGCATTCACCGCCAGGTTCATCAGGACTTGTTGGATCTGGCCTTTGTCGGCTTTGACCCGGTTGACAGACTGACCGACATCCACCACCAGCTCTACATCTTCGCCCACCAGCCGGCGCAGCATCTTCGTGAAATCGAAGAGCACATCGCGCATATCCACTACCTTCAGTTCGATCTGCTGGCGGCGCGAGAAGGCCAACAACTGCTTGGTGAGATCGGCGGCGCGTTGCGCGCCCTTGAGCACTTGTTGGATATCCGCCACCGCCGGCGTCCCGGCGGCCGCGTGTTCCGCGAAGGAAGCATAGCTGACGATGGCCGTCAGAATGTTGTTGAAGTCGTGCGCCACACCGCCGGCCAGCCGCCCCACCATCTCCATCTTCTGCGACTGCAGGTATTGCTCCTCCAGCCGCTTGCGATCAGTGATGTCGAGGGCCACGCCGGTCCAGACAATATCGCCATCCTCGAACCGCCGCAGCACAGCGGCAAACTGCACCCAAACGACCTGGCCGGCGCGGGAAACGCGCCCCTCCCATTTGAACGGTTCCAGGTTCTGCAATGACTCGGCGTCCAGCCGGACAAATCCCGGTCGGTCTTCGGGAAGAATCCTATCCGCAATGACCATCGCGTTCGCTTCACATTCCGTTCTGGTCACCCCCATGATCTCGCAGAACCGATCGCTTACCAGCTCCAACGTGTACTTCGCCTTGACGTTGTCAATCCGGGCGGTTTCGGACCGCACCTTCTCCGGCTTCACCCGCAGCCGATAGATGCCGGCCGGCTGAGAGGCAACCATATCTCTAAACAAATCGCGTTCGTGCGCGAGCGTCTGCTGCGAACGCATACGCACGAGGGCCAGGGAAGCGATCTCGGCCAGGGCCGTCACAATCCGAACATCCTCCGGCGTAAAATCGCCATCCTTATCGGCCAATCCAATGAGGCCGGCGCTTGCGCCATCGGCCGTCAGCGGCGTCAAGAGGATGTTACGCATCTTCAGATGGCCCGCGGGAAGCCCACTCGGCCACGGGAGGCTCGCGAGATCGTTCAGGCAGATGGGAGCTTTGCTGCGGTAGGCTTCGGCAGTCAGGCCGACCATCGGCATGGAGTCGAAAGATGCCAGCTCCGCCGGCCGATTTTCGGCATCCGGGAAGACGATCTCGTCCCGCTTGCCATCGTCGGACAGGAGCGTCACGAAGCTGGCCGCAGCGCCGGTCAGCTCACGACAGGCATCAGACACGAAGCGGGCCGCGGACGCGAAATCCGGGGCATTCAGCATCGCTCTGGAAACGCTGGATAGCACTTCCGAGAAAGCCAGCGCCCGGCGCGTATCCTGCAGGGCCTTCTCCAACGCTCCTTCAGCCCGCTTGCGCTCCGTGACATCCACGATATTGCCCATCAGGACGCGGCGATCGCCGAGGTCCACGCGCGAAGCCAGGACTTCGAGGTCTCTCACCTCTCCATTCTTGCACAGGCCGCGATACTCATAGCGCATCGTCCGCAAATTGCCTTCAATGCGTCGGTGCATTTTCTCCTTGACCAGAGCATGGTCGTCGGGATGTACGCAGAGCAATGGATCGGCTTCCATCAGTTCTTCCTGCGTATAGCCGAACATCTCCGCCATGGCGGGATTGACATACCTCATCCGGCCGCCTTCGGTGAAATAGATCCCGGTGAGCGAATCTTCCGTCAGAGAGCGGAAGCGGGTCTCGCTCTC
>CAIQJD010000804.1 GCA_903872005.1 uncultured bacterium
CGCCCTCTTCCTGGCGCCATTCGGCGATCTCAGCCAGCGCGCCCAGTTGCTCGGCCGCCGGCTCGTCCAGCAGCACATCGCCGCGCCTGGCATGGTGTTCGGCCTCGGCCATGCGGTAGAGGGTTTCGCCGGCCAGGATGTCGTATCGTAAGATGGCTGGATCGCCCACCAGGAAGCGGCGCGCCGGCCCACAGGCCACGGCGACCTTCACCGCCAGGGGCACCGGCTCCCGGCCCGGCACAGCCACCGCCGCGAAGGCTTGCATGGCAGATTGCATGCCCAGGGCGCACGTCGCGGCGCGCGAGACGGCCGGCTTCCAATCGGCCGGCGTCGGCGCGTCGAACCAGCAGGTGATGGCGTCGCCGGCAAAGCCGATCACACTCCCGCCGAAGCGATCCACTTCGCCGATCAGGGCGTCGTAAATTGCGTTGAGGTAGAGCGGCAGCTCTTCCGCGCCGCGGCGCAGCCCCAACGTCTCGACCAGGGCTTCGGTCAAGGGCGTGAAGCCGGAGATGTCGGCGAACAGGGCCGCGCCGGCTACTTGTTCGGGCAAATCTTGCCCCAGGGCGATGGCAGCCCGTCTATCTTGTGGGATGTAGCGCGCTGCCTGGTGGACCCAGAAATCTGTCTCAGCCATAAACTGTCCTTCCACGTCATAATATATCAGGTTTTGCCCGCCTGTCAATGTGACCCGCCATTGTAACCAGGGCCATTTCAAAGTCGCGCGTGGACGATACGTGATGAGACGATTGAACCGCAGAGAGCACAGAGAAATTCGGGCTGAGGCGGGTGAAACCTGACCTTCCCCGAAACTCAGCGACCTCTGCGCCTCTGCGGTGGAGAAAACGGGTGACTTTGAGGTCACCCTGCCATTGCAAGCGGACCCTGGCCCAGCGCCTCTCGCGCGTTCGCCCGGCCGGCAGCCTACCCGGGCCAGTTGCCGGCGATGGGCGTCTGGAGTATGATGAAAGCACAGCACGCACCCGCGAAGACGAGGCAACCCCATGCGCGACGTTCCCTGTGTCATCGGCATTGATCTGGGCGGCATGAAGATCGCCGCCGGCGTCGTAGATCGCGTCGGCCGCATCCTGGCGCGCACCCGCGCCGACACCCTGGCCGCCGAAGGGCCGGCCGCCGTCATTGGGCGCATGGCCGGCCTGATCGCAGACCTGCGCCGGCAAGTCCCGGCGGTCGCCGGCCTGGGCATCTGCTCGCCCGGGCCGGTCAGCGCCGCCCGCGGAGCGGTGCGCCAGCCGCCTAATCTCCCCGGCTGGGACGATGTGCCGTTGCGCGCGCTGCTGGCGGAGCGCAGCGGCCTGCCGGCATGGCTGGATCACGACTGCCGGGCCGCCGCGTTGGCAGAGCATCGCTGGGGCGCCGGCCGCGACGTGGACGACATGATCTACGTCACCGCCAGCACCGGCATCGGCGGCGGCATCCTGTTGGGCGGCCGGCCCTGGCGCGGCGCAGCCGAAAGCGCCGGCGAGATCGGGCACTGCGTCATTGACCAGAACGGCCCGCTCTGCGGGTGCGGCCGGCGTGGCTGCGTGGAAGCCTTCGCCAGCGGGACGGCCATCGCCCGACGGGCGCGCGAGCTACTGGCGGCCGGCCGCGCCAGCCGTATCCTGGAGCTGGCCGGCGGCGATCTGAGCGCCGTCACGGCGCGCGAGGTCGCCCAGGCCGCGGCCGCCGGCGACGCGCTGGGCGTGGAGCTGCTGGCCGAAGCGGGCCGCGCCCTCGGCATCGGCTTTGCCATCCTCGCC
>CAIQJD010000805.1 GCA_903872005.1 uncultured bacterium
CGAGGATGGTGAACTTGTCGCCAGTTTGCGGCGTGATCTCGTGGACGGAGCCGGTGAAGTCCGCGCCGGTGAAGCCGAGGACCTGCCGCAGCACGCCATTGCTGAAGAGGAGCTGGGCATGGCGCTTCTCGCCGTCGGCGTACTGGTAGATGCCGGCGACGGAATAGACGGCCAGCTCTGGCGTACCGCCGTAGGTGCGCGGGGTCAGCAGCGCCGGCGCGTTGCGCGTCCCGTCGCTAATGGCGAATACCAGCGGCTCCCACTCGAATTGCAGCGTGAACTGATCTCTGTCGCCCCAATCGGGGTAGTAGATGCCGTCGGCCTGACGCTGATTGGGGCTTTCCAGATAGTCCGTATCGGCGACCTGGATGGAGTTGGCGGCTTTGTCATAGTAGCCGGCGAAGAGATAGGCATAGCCGACATTCTGTCCGCTCACGGTGGCCTTCAGGGTGATCGGCTTGCCGGGCGCGGCCGTCGAGCCGGAGGCCTGGACGGCGGAGAGCTGCAAGTTGCCGGCCCCCGGTCCGCGCACCGGCGCGCCGGAATCGGGGACGGCCGGGGCGCGCGTGGATGGTTCGTAGACGCGGCCGGCGTAGTGGAAGGCCAGGAAGTCATCCCAGGTACTATCCTGAGCGAAGCGCTTGGCGATGGCCGTATAGGAGCGCGGGCCGCTCTCCGGCGCGCGATATAGCTGCGAATTCGGGAAGTAGATGGAGATGCCGGTCGCGCCCTTCTTCTTCGCCCCGTGCTTCTCGGCCACCACGGCCGCGCGGATGCCGGCGATGAGGGACTTGGCCGTGCGAGTGGTCTCCGCATCACTGGTCGCCTGCTGCATCACCAGCGCGAAATTGCCCAGGTCAATATAAGGAGGCGCAGTGTCGCCAAAGACCGACTCGAACGAGAGGGCATAGGTGCGCCCGCGCGCCGGCAACGTCTGCTTGATCTTGGTCAGCGCGCCGGCGAAGTCGTTGAGATTGCCCAACAGCGCCGGCACGGCCGACAGGTCCACCGCCGTCAACGTGGCGCTATCCCCGATTTCGGACGCCAGCTTGGCCGCCTCCGGATCGCCCAGGACGGCGGAGAAATCGCCCATCGGCGAACCCTGGCGCATGAATTCCGCGCGCGCCTGTGGGTCTACGATGCGCTGGTCCTCGCTCAAGTAGCTCTGCACGATGGACTTGGCGAGGTCGGCCCCACTCATCGCCGGATTGCGCGTCAGCGCCTTGAGGAAACTGGCGTAGGCCCAGCCCAGCGACGGCTCAGTCTCCTCGGAGGCAACCGCATAACGGGCATGCGGGGCCAACATGCTGTAGACCTCTATCTGGCTCATCAGGCAGGCATCGAGACCGATCAACTCGAACTTATCCAGCTTGGTGCGGCTGCGGATGTCGCCCAGCGCCGTGTCCAGGTCCATCAAGTAGAGGTAGTTGCCATAGGAAGAGACCAGGGGGATGTTGCTCTTGGGCGTCACATCCGGCGCCGGGTCGCTGAAGCCGCCCGGCCAGCCCGATCCATGATCCGACATGATCAAGACGACTTTGTCGGCCGGATACGCGCCTATCGCCCAAACGACGAAGTCGGTCAGGGTTTTGGGGTCGCTCATGTTGATCTCGCCCAGGTCGGCGAGCTGCTTCGAGGCGATGCGGCTCAGATCATCATCCTGGGTGACATAGAAGCGCCTGGCAGTCGTCCAGTTGCCGTCGCCCTTGAAGCCGCCGCGATAGCGGTCCATCTGGGCGACGATCTGCACCCGATCCGTGGAGCCGGCGCGCTCGGCCTCGTTCACGTCGAAGTACATATCCTCGTCGAGGATCTTGTCGTCGGCGTCTCCATAGAGCCGGATGAGCCACTTCTGCTTGCCGGCCGCGGCGGCCGGCGTGCCGGCGGCCGGCGTGGC
>CAIQJD010000806.1 GCA_903872005.1 uncultured bacterium
GCCGCTGCTGGCGCCGGCCCGGGCCGGCGCTTGATACGCGTTGGCCGGGACGACGACCATGTCATTCTCTTCCAGGCCGGCGACGATCTCCGTGAACGCGCCGTCGCTGATGCCAATGGTGATCGGCTGCCGGCGCGGCCGGACGCCGCCGGCCACGCGCACGTAGACGCCGGCCGAATCGCTCAGGATCGCCATGCTCGGCAGGCGCAGGGCGTTATCGGCGCGCCCCAGCTCAATCGCCAGCAGCACGGACACATTCGGCTTGAGGGGCAGCTCGCCATACTCGAACGTCACCGGGACCTCGAAGACCAGGAGGTCGCCTTGCAGCTTACCCTGCAAAGGGATGGTTCCCACAGTTCCTTTGAACTCCTGGCCGGGGAAGGCGTCCATCGTCAGGGTCGCCGGCAGGCCGGCGCGCAGCTTGGGGATATCCGTCTCGTCCACGTTGGCATAGACGAGCATACTGGTCAGGTCGTGCAATTCGGCGATGACGGTGCGGCTGGAAATGAACTCGCCGACCTGGGCCGGCAAGGCGGCGATGTAGCCGGCGATGGGCGCGACCAGGCGCGTGCGGCGCAGGGCCGCCTGGGCTTCTTCCAGGACGCGCTGTTTGTCGGTCACATCGGCCTCGGCCCTGGTCCGCGCATCGGGATCGGGGCCGGCTTTCAGCTTGGCTTCGGCCTCCTCGGCCAGGCTCAGGGTCAATTGGGCGCTGCTGACGGCGTCTTGACCCTTCGCCAGGGTCACGGCATCCGCGCCGGCCTGGGCTTCGGCCAATGCCGTGCGCGCCGTCTCCAGATCCGCGCCGGCCTTCTGGATCGCCGCATCGGCGTCGGCCAGCGTTTGGCGGGCAATCTGGCGCGCCAGGGCCAGGGCCGCGCCCGTCTCGCCGATCTTCGCTTGCAGCTCCGCCAGCTCGGCGGACTGCTCCACGTTCGCCCGGCCGGCCAGGGCCAGCTCCGCAAGCTCCAACTGCCGGCGCTGTTGCCAGGCCAGGGCGTATTCCAGATCGCGCACGTTCTTGCCGACATCGCTGGCCCTGTCGGCCGCCCGACGATCCAGTCGCGCGACGGCCAGATCATGCTCGGCGTCGGCGACAACGCCCTGCAAATCGGCCAGGTCGGGCTTCTGCAACGTTTCCAGGGCCTTTTCGGCCTGACGCAGCTCGGTGCGGGCGCGCGTGACGGCCACGTGGGCCAGGGCCAGCTCGGCGGCTTTGGCCGGCGCGTTGAGCTGCTCCAGGGCTTTCTGGGCGTTTTGCAGGTCGGTCTGAGCCTCCTGAACGGCGCGCTCCAGGGTCGCCGTGTCAATGGTCGCGATGACCTGGCCGGCCGGGACGAACTGGCCGGCCTTCACTTCCAGCGTCTTCAGGAGCGCCTGTTGCCCCAGAGGCAGGTCGAAGCTGAGCCTGGCCTGGCGCAGCACGCCGATCTGCCCGCCGACTTGCACCCGATCTACGACGTCGCCGCGTTCGACGGAGACGATCTGCTGCCCTTCCAGGCCGGTCGTGTCCTCTTCATTGGCGGCGCAGCCGCCGGCCAGGGAGGCCAGCAGGACGCACACCGCCAACAGGCCGGCCCAAAAGGTCAGACGGGGCGCGGGGCGGCGCTCACGATCCATTGGTTGTCCCATCCCCCGTCTCCTCATATTGCACTTGCACCTGATCGCCCTCTTGCAAGCCATCGGTGATCTCGGTGAAAAGGCCGTTGCTGCGCCCCACCTTCACGAAGCGCCGCTCGGCGACGCTGACGCCGGTGGCCGGGTTGACGCGCATCAGGGTGACGGCGTACCCATCGCCGATCTGCCGCACGGCCGCGGCCGGCGCCAACAGGATATCGGTTGCGCTTTGGACGATCACTTCCAGCGAGGCGGTCATGCCCAGGCGCAGGCCGGCCGGCCAGGGGTCGGTGAGCTGCACCGGCGCCTGAAAGTTCAGCACATCGTTGTTCAGTGCGCCCTGAATGGGCACTAACTCGATCTTGCCCTGAAACTTCTGGCCGGGCAGGGCATCGAAGGAGACGCGCACCGGCTGGCCGGCGCTGAACTTGCGGATTTCCGTCTCGTCCACTTCGGCCAGGACGCGCAGGTTGCTCAGGTCGGCGATTTCGGCAACGATGTTGGAGCGATCCACCCAATCGCCGACGGCGACGCCCACCTGCGTGACCGTGCCGGCCACGGTGGCGGTCAACGTGGCATGGCTCCATTCGTTCTGCGCTTCATCCAGCAGCCGTTGCGCGCTCTGGACGGCGGCTTCTTTTTCCAACAGGGCGGCCGGCGCCGGGCCGGCTTCGGCCGTCTTCAGGTCGTCTTGCGCCGAGGCCAGCCTGGCCTCCGCCTCGGCCACGGCGTTCTCGCCGGCGGCGATTTCCAGGGGGTCGGGGCCGCCGGCCGCCAGGGCCTTCTCGGCCTTCGTCACGGCGCGCTGCGAGCGCTCGATCTCGTAAGCCGAGTTGAGCAGGGCGCGCTCCTGGTTCAGGCGCAGGCGGGCGATTTCGTCCGCGCCGTCGGTGGTCTCATTGCAGACCAGCCAGCGCAGGTCGCTATCGCCGGCGTTGGGCGCCGGCTTGGCTGCCAGCTCGGCGCAGCGTTGCGCCGCCGGCGCGTAACGCTCCTCGATGGCCGCGATCTCCGCCGACAGGTCTTTGGCCTTCAGCATGGCATAGTCGACGCGCGCGCTGGC
Organism: uncultured bacterium; assembly: GCA_903872005.1. The sequence continues at coordinate 2,681 of CAIQJD010000806.1, forward strand.
GAGCTTCTGGCGCGCTGCCAGCAGGTCGCTCTGGAGCTTTGCCGCGTGGCCTTCTTGCAGCTTCTTCAGGGCGGCCGCCTCTTCGCGCACTTTGGTCTGCGCGGTCTGGACGGCCAGGCGCTTCTGGGCCATTTCCAGCGCGCTGAGGGGCTGTTTGGCCTTGGTCAGCTCGGTCTGGGCGCGTTGCAGCGCGGTCTTGGCCGATTCGACCTGTTGGCGCAGGCGCGTCGCGTCCAGGCGCGCCAGGGGGGCGCCGGCTTGCACCGTCGCGCCCGGCTTGACGAGGACCTCGGCCACCTGGCCCCAATCACTGTTGAAGGTGAGGCTGACCTTCCCCGGCGCGCTGACGGCGCCCAGGACGCGCACGGTCTCTTCCAGGTCGCCGCGCCGCACCGTGACCACTTCCATCAGGGGCGCGGTCGGGGTCGGCTCCCGGTTGTTCAAGACATCCAACATGCTGCTGACAACGTCGCCATAGAGCAAGGCCGCGCCAGCAATCAAGCCGGCCAGGACGACCAGGACGATGATCACGATGATGAGGGTTGTGCGTCGCTTCTTCATGCTAACCGCTGATCTTCTACCAGCCGGCCGTCGCGCAGCATGACCACGCGCTGCGTGTGTTGCGCGATCTCCGGGTTGTGGGTGATGAGGGCGATGGTCAGGCCCTTCTCGACGTGCAATTGGGCGAACAGGCGGATGATCTCATCGGCGTTGCGGCTGTCCAGGTTGCCGGTCGGCTCGTCGGCCAGGATGAGAGATGGCTCCTTGGCCAGGGCGCGGGCGATGGCGACGCGCTGCTGCTCGCCGCCGGAGAGTTCGTTGGGGCGATGGCCCCGGCGATGGGCCAGGCCGACGATCTCCAGGGCGCGCTCGGCGCGCTGCCGGCGCTGGCGCTGGCCGGCATAAATCAGGGCCAGCTCGACGTTCTCCTGGGCGCTGACGCGCGGCAGGAGATTGAAGCTCTGGAAGACGAAGCCGATGCGCCCGCCGCGCAGGGCGGCCAGCCGGCGCTCGCTGAGGCCGCTCACTTCCGCGCCTTCGAGGCGATAGGAGCCGCTGCTGGGGACATCGAGAAGGCCGAGGATGTTCATCAGCGTGGTCTTGCCGGAGCCGGACGGCCCCATGATGGCGAGGTATTCGCCGGCGGCGATGTCCAGGTTGACGCCGGCGAGGGCCGGCACTTCTAACGCGCCCAGGCGATAGGTTTTGGTGACGTCGCGCAGTTCAATCAGGCTCATGAAGCGCAGTATAACATACTTGAGAAGGGTGTCAAAACCCGGCGCTGAGTGGACTTTTCGCGCTTCTCAGGGTACACTTAGGGTCATCAATCCTCACGAACCGGAAAGGAGCTGGCGCGATGGCAATTGCAGTGGGCGAAAAAGCGCCCGACTTTGAGCTGAAAGATACGCAAGGCAATACGGTGCGGCTGGCGGATTTCGCCGGCAAGAAGCCGGTCGTCCTCTCGTTTCATCCGTTGGCCTGGACGCGCGTCTGCGCGGCGCAGATGTTGGCCCTGGACATGCAGATCGAGGAGTTCCGCAAGCGCGACGCGGCGGTCTTCGGCGTGAGCGTGGATAGCGTGGAGAGCAAGCGCGCCTGGGCGGCGGCGCTGAACCTGCGCGATCTGCCCATTCTGGCGGACTTTTACCCGCACGGCGCGTTGGCCGAGCGCCTGGGCATCATGAGGAAGGTCGGCTCCAGCGAGCGGGCTGTGATCGTGATTGACAAGGCCGGCGTGGTGCGCTGGGTCAAGGTCTATCCCATCCGCGAGGTGCCCGCGCCGGCCGACGCGTGGCAGGCGTTGGACGCGCTGGCGTAGAAGCGGGTGTGTTTCACATTTTGGGGACGGGCATCGCGGCAGTCGTAGCATCGCCCCTTGTGGGCGTCTGGGGTTTCGGACGGCCACGAGGGCCGATGCTACGGCCGGCCAAAATGCGCCTCGGCGGTGCGGAAACGAGGCGTTTTGAACGCACCCTGATTCAGCCGGCCGCCAAGTTGACAATCGCACCGCTTGATGTTAGATTGTGCGATACAAGTCCTTGCGGAGAGATGCATGGTGAGCGTTCTCAAGGCGCTGTATGTCATGGCGGCCTTCATGTTGGCCCTCTATGGCATTCAGGCCATTATCCTGGTTGTCCTGGCCCTGTGGCATCGGCGTGAGCGCATTGAACAGCCCGCCATTACCAATTGGCCGCGAGTGACCATCCAACTCCCTATCTACAACGAACTCTACGTAGCCGAGCGGCTCCTGAAAGCGGCATCGCGGATCGCTTACCCACGCGACCGGCTGGAAATTCAAGTGCTGGACGATTCGACCGACGAGACCACCGAGGTCATCGCGCAACAGGTCGCGCAGTATCAGCAAGACGGCCTGAACATCTGCGTGATTCATCGCACCGACCGTTCGGGCTACAAAGCCGGCGCGCTGAAAGAGGGGCTGGCTTCGGCCGGCGGCGAGCTGATCGCCATTTTCGATGCGGATTTCATTCCGCCGGCCGATTTCCTGGAGCGCACCGTCCCCTACTTCAGCGCCGACGCGCGCCTGGGCCTCGTCCAGACGCGCTGGGGCCACGTCAACGCCTCCTGCTCGACCCTGACGCGCGCCCAGGCTATCGCCCTGGACGGCCACTTCATGGTCGAGCAGTTCGCCCGGCAGCGCGGCGGCC
>CAIQJD010000807.1 GCA_903872005.1 uncultured bacterium
ACGCCCGGCTGGCAACGCTGGCGAAGATCACCGACGAGGAAGACGCGGCGCTGGCGCTGGACTGGTTCCGCGATCTCGTCAATGTAACCTGGGCGCGGCGCGCCGAAATTGCCCCGCGCTACGAGCGTCGCACTCTCCTCGGCCCACTGGATATCTATTCCCTATTGCCCAAACTGAACTGCAAGCGGTGCGGCGAGGCGACCTGTTTGGCCTTCGGCGCCGGCTTGCTGATGGGCCGGCGCAAGCTGGTCGAGTGCCCGCCGTTGGAGGAGCCAGCCTATGTCGAGGCTGGCCGCCGGCTGGCAGAGCTGCTGCGCGCCTGATCTTTTGGAGGCATATTGGCATGAAACTGGCCGTCGCTCTTGCCACCCCTGAAGTCCCCGTCCCCGTGCCGGTGGCGCTCTTCACCGGCGATTTCCCGGCGCGCCTCGACAAAGCGGCCGCGCTGGGCTATGACGGTGTGGAACTGATGCCGCTGGATCCGGATCGCATTGAACGGGAAACCCTGGCGCAAGACTTGCGGGTGCGTCGCCTGGCGGCCTGCGCCATCGGCACCGGCGCGCAGTTCCTGGTGGATCGTCTGACGTTGCTGGCTCAGGATCAGGCGACGGAGGCGCGCGCGCTGGAGCGTTTCGAGAAGTTGGCCGGCTTCGCGGCCTATTGCGGCGCGCCCCTGGTGACCATTGGGTCATTTCGCGGCAAGCTGGCCTGGGGCGGCGAGGGGGCGCGCGGCCGGCTGATCGCGACCCTGCGCCGCTGCGCCGAGATTGCCGCCGGCCAGGGGGTGCGCGTTGCCCTGGAGCCGCTTAATCGTTACGAGTCGGACATCGTCAATACGGCGGCCGAGGGCATGGCGCTGGCCGAAGAAGTGGCCCATCCGGCCTTTGGCTTGTTACTCGACACGTATCATGTGAATATCGAAGAGGCGGACATCGCCGGCGCCTTCGTGACCGCCGCGCCGCGTCTCTTTCACGTCCATCTGGGCGACAGCAACCGCCTCGCCCCGGGTTGGGGGCACTATGATTTCGAGTTAACGGTGCGGACGCTGCGCCAAATCGGCTACGACGGCTATCTTTCGGCCGAACTGCTGGGCAAGCCGGATGCGGACGCGGCCGGCCGCGCCACGATTGAGGCGATGCGCCGGCTCGTGCCGCGCCGCTAGCGAGCGGGCCGGCGTGCCCGCCGGCGCCAGCCACTATCACACATTGAGGGGAGACACTTGCCATGCCCAAGACTTTGGCTCTGATTCACACCGTCGCCAACCTGACGACGCTGTTCAACGGCTTGTGCGACGAATTGTTGCCCGATGTCAAGCGCTTTCATATCGCCGATGAAGGTCTGCTGCGTATTGTGCTCAACGCCGGCGGCCTGACGCCCCTGGCCTATCGCCGCGTGGCCGAGAATGCCCTGTGCGCCCACCAGGCCGGCGCGGACTGTATTCTGGTCACCTGTTCCTCGATCTCGCCGTGCGTGGATGTGGCGCAGATGATGGTTCCCATCCCCGTGCTCAAGATTGATGAGCCGATGGCGGACAAGGCTGTGCAGATGGGGACGCGGATCGGCGTGCTGGCGACGGCCCCGACCACGCTCAAGCCGACTTCCGAGTTAATTGCGGCGCGCTCGGCGCTGGCCGGCAAGGCGACCCAGGTGCAGGCCGTTCTGGCCGAGGGCGCGTACGCGTTCCTCATGGCCGGCGATCTGCCGCGTCACGATCTGATCGTGACGGAGCATCTGCGCCGGCTGATGGCGACCAGCGACGTCGTCGTGTTGGCCCAGGCGTCCATGGCCCGCATCGCCGATGCTCTGCCGGCGGCGGAGAAGCCCATCCCGATCCTGTCCAGCCCGCGTCTGGGCGTAACCCGCGCCGCGGATGTCGTTGCCAGGCTATCGTGAGCGTCTCGCTGATTCACCACACAAGGAGAATGACCTGAGATGAAACTGAGTTGCCTCCCCGTCACGTTCTTTCCCAAGATCATCAGCGGCGAGATGACCGTCGGCCAGTGGGCGCAAGTCGGCGCGTCCGCCGGCCTGGATGCCATTGATCTCTCCGTGTTGTTCCTGAAAAACCTGGAGCCGGCCTACCTGACGGCTATGCGGAAGGAGGTCGAGGCCGCCGGCATGTCGGTGGCCATGGTCACCTCTTATCCCGACTATACCCATCCTGATCCGATCCAGCGCCAGCGCGAGATTGAGCAGGAGCGGGCCTTCATCGCCGCTGTCGGGCAGTTGGGCGGCAAGATGATCCGCGTAACGTCGGGGCAGGCGCACCCGGGCCTGCGCGAAGCGGACGGCATCCGCTGGGCTTTGGAGGGCTTGAAGGCATGCGAGGCGGCCGGCGAGAAGGCCGGCGTGCGGCTCGTGCTGGAGAATCATGGCAAGCCGGGGTGCTGGCAATACACCGACTTTGACCAGCCGACGCCCATCTTCCTGGCGCTGGCTGAGGCTATCAAAGGGACGGGCATCGGCGTGAACTTCGACACGGCCAATCCCATTGCCTATGGCGACGATCCGCTGCCGATCTTGCAGCACGTGCGGAGCCAGGTCGTCAGCATCCATGCGGCCGACACCGAAACGCGCGGCGCATTGAATCACGTCTTGCTGGGGACCGGCCTCGTGCCTTTCAAAGAATTGTTCACCTACCTGAAGCAGACCGGCTTTGATGCGTGGATTTGTATGGAAGAAAACGCGCGCCAGGGCGCGCAGGGCGTCAAGGACGCCGCGTCGTTCATCCGCAAGACCTGGGCCGAGGCATGAGCGCAACGCGCCGGCGGCCGGAAGCCGTCTTCTTCGACGCAGGCTATACGCTGGTCTGGTTCCAACCGACGGTAGAGGAGATCGTGCTCGTGGCGCTGGCGCGCATCGGCATTGACGCGACGGTCGAGCAGGTGCGCGCCGCTTTTCGATCGGTCTGGCGTCTCGAAGATCAGGACGCGGCCACGCGATGCTTCCCGGCGACCGTGGCTTACGATCATGAGGTGCAGCTCTGGCGCGATCGCGAGCTGTTGCGCTGCTTCGGCGTGGAGGATGAGGCGCAGCGGGAGCGGTACGCGGCCCACACGGAGGAAATTTACGGGACGCCGGGCACGCTGCGCCTGTACGACGACGCATTGCCCGTGTTGGATCGGCTGCGGGACGCTGGCATGCGTCTGGGGATCATCTCCAACTGGAGCTGGAATCTGCGCCGGCGCGTGGCGCAGGTGGGCCTGCAAGGCTATTTCGAGGTTGTGATGGCCTCGGCCTATGCCGGCTGCCAGAAACCGCACCCGGATATTTTCCACCAGGCGTTGGCGGCGATGGGGATGTCGGCGCAGCAGGCGGTGCACGTGGGCGACTTGGTTGCCACGGACGTGGTCGGGGCGCGCGCCGCCGGCATCCAGCCCATCCTCCTGGATCGCGAGGGAAAGGCAGGCGACGCCGATTGTCCGGTGATCAAAGACCTGTGGGGATTGCTGGACTGTTTGGAAGTTGCGGGGTAGGCTCAGGCCAAATCGCGTACTTTGGGGTAGCGCAGCGCCACGAAGAGGCCATAGGCCAGCGAGAGCGCTGCGCCCAGCCCGATGCTGATGGGCGCGGAGAGCCAGCCGGCGACGAGGCTGGCCTGCAAACCGCCGGCGCGCATCATGCCCTGCACCATCAGCGAATAGAGACTCATCACCCGGCCGCGCATGTGGTCGGGCGTGATGAGTTGCAGCAGCGTGTTGGCAAGCGCATTCTGCCAGACGAAGCAGATGCCAACGCCCACCAGCGCCACGATGGAGAGGGCGAAAGAATTCGAGCCGGCGAAGACGAGCAGGAGAAGCGGGAAGGATAGATTGCCGATGGTGAGCATACGACCGCGTCGGGCGCTGTTGGGCAATGCCGCGACCAGAAGCGCGCCGCTCACGGCGCCAATCCCAACGGCGGTCATCAAGATGCCCAGGGTCAGCGCCTCCGGCGTCTGACAGCGCAGCAGGGGAGACTGGCCTTCGCACAAGAACTGGATGACCGGCATGGCGCTGCGATTGAGCACATTGCTGGCGAAGACCGGCATCAAAG
>CAIQJD010000808.1 GCA_903872005.1 uncultured bacterium
CTACACTCTTTCCCTACACGACGCTCTTCCGATCTTGGATGTCTACCCAGAGCTACTACCTCCAGGGGGCGCTGGTCTTGCTGGCCGGCCTCTTCCTGTACTTCGAGTTCTTCCGCCGGCCGGAATCGGCGTAACCATTGCCCCACCCCATGCGTCATACATGGTGTGAGGCAGCTGTCACACGATTCCATAAGAGGTAAAAGAGCATGAAAAAGACACTGATCTGTGCGCTCGTGATCCTGGCGTTGTGCCTGAGCGCCGCGCCGGTCCTGGCGCAAGACGCCGCCGGCGCGCGGCCCACGCCGTCCGGCAATCGGCCCTTCGATTTGATCGGCCAGGTCACGGCCGTGGATACGACGGCCGGCACGCTCAACGTGGTTGTCCTGATGGGCAACGCGGCCGTGCGCGACAAAGTCGGGCAGGAAATCACCATTCAGACCGACAGCAACACGATCATCCGCCGGCTGGGCGCGGCCTCCGCAGAGGCGACCATCACCCTGGGCGACATTGAAGTGGGCGAGTACGTGGCCGTGCAGGGCGGCATCATCAATTCGGCCTACGTGGCGCGCCAGATCATCGCCGGCGTGCCCTACGGCCAGCCGCGCCAGACGCCCTTCCATCTGATCGGCCAGGTCACGGCCGTAGATACGACCGCAGCCACGCTGACAGTGCAGGTGTTGGCCGGCAACGCGGCCGTGCGCGACAAGATCGGCCAGGCGTTGACCATCCAGACCAATGCCGATACCATCATCCGGCGCTTTGAGTCCGCGCCCGGCCAGCGCATCACCCTGGGCGACATCGTCGTCAACGATTACGTCTCCATCGAGGGCGGTGTGTTGAACAATGTCTTCACGGCCCGCGCCATCGTCGTCGGCGTGCCCTATCCCGATCCCGAACACCCCGGCTTCCGCGCCATCGGCCAGGTCACGGCCGTGGATACGGCCGCGGCGACCCTCCAGATCACCGTCCTGGAAGGGAACGGCGCGGCGCGCGACATGGTCGGCCAGGTCATCACCATCACCACCGACGCCTCGACCGTGATCTATCACTTCGGCGACGTGCCGCCGACGCCGTTGACCCTGGCTGATGTCACCGTGGGCCAGTACGTGTCGGTGACCGGCGGCTTCGCCGATCCGACCTACCTGGCGCGCCTGATCCTCACCGACGTGCCGCAGCCGACGCCGCCGACCCCGCGCCCAACCCGGACGCCGCGCCCCACGCAAACCCCGCGGCCCACCCAGACCCCGCGCCCCACGCAGACGCCGCGCCCCACGCCGTTCCAGATGGTTGGGCCGGTCACGGCGGTGGATACGACCGCCTCGACCCTCACGGCGACGGTCTTGCGCGGCAACGCGGCGCTGCGCGATAAGATCGGCCAGAATATCACCATGCAGATCACCGCGACGACGCGCCTGGTGCGCTTTGGCGCACGGCCGGGGACGCCGCCCCTGACCCTGGGCGACATCCAGGCCGGCCAAATCGTGGCCGTCAGCGGCCGCGTCGTGGACAGCGCGTACGTCGCCGATCTGGTGATGGTCGGCGTGCCGCGCAACCATCCGCTGGACTGAGCAGCACTTACCCTCACCCCTCTCTGCCCCTCCCCCCGCCTGGCTCCGCGAAGCGGGGGGAGGGGCCATCTTTTGGGGCGTGTGTTCTGGTGTAGCTTAGCGCCTTGTGCGCGTCTGACCGGGCGCCAAAACGCGCACAAGGCGCTAGACTACAGCTCACCGAAAACTTGAAACACACCCGGCCGCGCGCCGCATTTGGCATTTTTGCGCCTTTGGAGTATAATTCAACTATCTGACCAGCGCCTCGGGCGCGTTTTTTGTTAGCTGTGGCCGGCGCGCCGCACAATCCGGGCATTCCAGCATCCACCCTGAAGATTCCAGGGTGGCTTGTTTTTAGCCCCGGCGCGCCCCAAGAGCGCAGGTCGTAGTGGGAGTAGAGGACGTATGAGCATGGACGAGAAGCCCGTCCCTTTGACGGAAGAGGGCAAGCGCCAACTGGAGATGGAGCTGAACCACCTCATCAACGTGCGCCGGCCGGAGGTTGCCGAGCGCATCCATTCGGCCAAGCAAGACGGCGATATCTCTGAGAACGCCGGCTATGACGCGGCCAAAGAAGAGCAGGGCCACGTAGAAGGGCGCATCAACTATGTGCAGGCGCTGCTCAAACGCTCCGTCATCATTGACAGCGTCCCCAAGACTGGCAGCGTGGCCCTGGGCAGCCGCGTGACGGTGCGCGAGCACGGCGGCGAAGACCCGGAGTGCTACTTCATCGTTGGGCCGGCCGAGGCGGACCCCGCCGACGGCAAGATTTCCAACGAGTCGCCCCTGGGCAAAGCGCTGCTGGGCTGCAAAATCGGCCAGAGCGTGACCATCCGGGCGCCGGCCGGCGAGATGCGTTTCAAAGTCATCGCCATTGAATGACATCCTTGCCCGCGTGGAGCGTAAAAGAGCATGAGCGAGCGATTGAATGAGCAGGAAGTGCAACGCCGGCTCAAACTGGAGCGTCTGCGCCAGGCCGGCATAGA
>CAIQJD010000809.1 GCA_903872005.1 uncultured bacterium
CCCGCCGGCTGGTCGGCGCGGAACGTTGCGCCGGCGAATGGACGGTGGAATCGGTCAGCCTGCGCGGCTACCAATAAGCCCGGCGCTCCCCCAGTCTTCATCGCGGCGAGGCAGCATGAAATGGCGCAGCACTGAGATCATCATCCTCGCCCTGCTCACGGTGGCCGTCGTCGGCGTCTATGTGGCGCTCTACCGCATGGTCGCCGTCCGCAGCCAACCGCCGGCTCCGCCCGGCGTCGTGGAAGTGACGGCGCCCCCGGCCGGCCTCATCGCCAGCGTCGGCGACGCGCTCGACGCCCGGGCGCGCGTGGCCGGCGCGGATGTGAACCGCCTGGAATTCTGGACCGACGACGCCCCGCTCTTCGTCTCTTCCCGTTCCATTCCCGCCGGCTCGGATTGGTGGGCCGTCTCCGGCCAGTGGAGCGCCGGCTGGCCCGGCCTGCACCACCTCTACGCGCGCGCCTTCTCGGCCGGCGGCATCGCGACCTCCCAGCCGGTCACCGTGTCTATCGCGCCGGCGGCCCACATCATCTACGCCAGCAACCGCGAGGGCCGCTACGCCCTCTATCGCGCCCGCCTGGATGGCGCCGGCCTGGAGCGCCTCTCCGGCGGGGCGGGCGACAGCCGCGAGCCGGCCCTGGGCGCGGCCAACCAGCTCTTCTTCACCCAGATCAGCGCCGGCCGGCCGCGCGCCCTCTGGCAATTCGACCTCCTCGGCCGCGCCCCGCGCCTCTTCCTGGAAGAAGCCGCCAACCTCTCCCAGGCGGCCTGGTCGCCGGCCGGTGGGAGCATCGCCTTCGTCTCCAACCGCTCCGGCCAGGAGCAAATCTGGCTGGCAGACGCCGACGGCTCGAACCCGCGCCGGCTGACCGACGAGCCAACCCTGGCGAATCACCCCTCCTGGAGTCCCGATGGCCTGCGGATGGTCTACACGGCGCGACGCGGCGAGAACTGGGACATCTACCGGCTGGGGGTACAGGGAGAGAAACCGGCGCGCCTGACGCGCGCCCCGGAAGTGGACTGGCAGCCGGCCTGGTCGCCCACCGCGGCGCAGATCGCCTTCGTCTCCAACCGCGACGGCGCGTATCAGATTTACGTGATGGACGCCGAAGGGAACAACGCGCGCGCCATCACCAACCTGGCCGGCGGGGTGGAACAGCCGCGCTGGTCGCCAGACGGGCGCTGGCTCCTCTTCGTCGGCCACAGCGGGGGCGGCGAAGGTCTCAACAATCGTGAGCTATATCTGGCGCGCGCCGATGGCCGCGATCTGATGCGCCTGACCGAAAATGCCTTCGACGATACCGAGCCGGTCTGGTTGGGGCCGGCGCCCGGCGTTGCCAATATGGCCGCCGGCGCGGTCTTCACCGCGACCTATTACGCCAATATGACCTTGAGCGGGACGCCGGCCTTCACGCGCCAGGAAGCGCGGCCCGATTTCGATTGGGGACCCGGCGGCCCCGGCGGAGGCGTCCCCACAGATCACTTCTCGGCGCGTTGGGCCGGGGCGCTGGCAGTCGAGACGGCCGGCGACTACCTGTTCGACGTGCGCGCCGATGATGGGGCGCGGCTCTATCTCGATGGGGCGCTGCTGGCCGATATGTGGGGCCAGCGCGGCCGCGGCGAGCGCAGCGCGCCGGCGCGTCTGGAGGCCGGCAGCCATACCTTGCAGCTTGACTATTATGAAAACGAGGGACTGGCGAGCGTGGCGCTAAGCTGGAAGCGGGTGGGCCAGTAGATGCGCCCCGAAGCGCTGCCGGCGCCGGCCCTGACCTGCGGCGATAGCTGCGAGCGGTTCGCCCGCTACGCCGGCGCGTTGGCTGATCTGGCGCACGCCGAAGGCCGTTCCGGCGCGTGGTTCGTCCTGGCCCTGGCGCGCCGCTGCGCCAATGTGGACTTCGGCGCGTTGGGCCGGCCGCGCCGCTTCTGGCGCATGTTGCGCCAAGAGCCGCCGATCTGCTTCGGGCCGCGCGGCTTCCGCGCCGGGCTGGTAGACGACTTCCATCCGGCGCGCCACTACAGCGCCTTCGTGTTGGTCGGGTTCTTTCTGCCTGGCCCGCTGGCGCGAGCCTTCGGATGGCTATGGGAATGGGCGGAGGGGGTCGCGCTGGGGCAGTTCTCGCCGCGCGACGTGGGGCTGAGCCGGCTGGCGGCGCGGCACGGGCGCGCGGTGCGCCGGCGCGGGCCGGGCGCACTGCCGGCATTGATTCGGGCCGACCTCTGCGAGGCTACCGCAGGAACGGATTCGACCGCCGCTCGCGCCCTACCGTCGTGCTCGGCCCATGCCCCGGATAGACCGCCGTCTCGGCCGGCAGGGTCATGATCTTCTGCTCGATGCTCCGCAACAACTGCTCCCCATCGCCCCCCGGCAGATCCGAGCGCCCAATCCCGCCGCGAAACAACAGGTCGCCGTCGAAGACCGCCGCGCCGCGCGCGCTCCACAGGCAGATGCAACCCGGCGTGTGGCCGGGCGTGCACAGCACGACGAGGGTCTCTGCCCCAAAGGTGATCTGGTCGCCATCGGCCAGGAAACGAGTCGGGAGGGGCGGCTCCGGCAGGCGCAGGCCAAAGAGGGGCGCGCCGCCGGCCATCTTGAAGAGCGGCTCGGCATCGCGATGCGCGGCCAGGGGCGCGCCGGTCGCCTCCATCACGGCGCGGTCGGCGGCGATATGGTCGAAATGGCCGTGCGTATTGATGACCAGGACGACCTTCAGCCGCAGGTCGGTGATGCGTTGCAGGATAGCGGGCGCGCTGCCGCCGGGGTCAATCACGACCGCATCACGCGTCGCCTCATCGGCCAGGAGATAGCAGTTCGTCTCCAGACCGGGGACGAAGGATGTCTCGACGGTTTCAATCAGCACGGCAACCTCCCGTTGTCGTTTCGGTTCACAGGGCCGTCTCCGGCCGTAGCCTCGGCCCTTGTGGCCGGCCGAATCCCAGACGCCCACAAGG
>CAIQJD010000810.1 GCA_903872005.1 uncultured bacterium
CCTGGCCGGTCGCGAGGCGCAATGATCGCTGATAGCTGCTCTCTGCGTCATGGAGCCGGCCCAGGGCCACCCTGATGTCGGCCAGGAGAAAGGTGATGCCGATGAGGGTCAGGATTTCGCCGGCCATCCGCAGATTCGTATAGAAATCGGCCAGGGAACGCTCGGCTGCTGCCAGGTCTCCGCTGGTATACTGGGCAAGCCCCAGGAGTGAGGTGGCCTGGATGCGCCTCACCGGGTCGTCTTCGGGGGTGAGTGCGAGCGCCTGTTGGGCATACCGAATGGTAGCGGGGACATCACCCAGCGCCAGGCAGCGGTAGGCCCGGGCGGTGGCGATTGAAGCCGGCAACGAGGCGAATTGTTTCTTGTCCACGACGATCATCTGATCCGCCGGCTGGACAAGCCAGCGCTCGGCGTCATCCAAACGGGCGTCGCTGGCTTCCAACTCGCCGGCATCCAGCAATGCCCAGGCATAACCCACGCTGAGCACCGGCCGGGCGCGGATCAACACATCAGGCAGCGCTTTGACCCAGCCAAGCCACGCGGAAGATTGGTATCTGACGTCCATGTCGGACCAGGCCAGCTCGATCAATCCGGCGGCGCGCGTAAAATCCCTGGCGGCCAGGGCATGGCGGATAGCATCGGACGGCGCCCCGTTCTGTTCATACCAGACACTGGCCCGCTGATGCAGGCCGGCCACTTGCTCAGGTTGCGCCTCCATCAGGTGCGCCTGCAGCACATCGGCGAAAAGGTGATGATAGCGATACCACTGCCGTTGGTCGTCGAGCGGGACGACGAACAGATTGCCGCGTTCCAGGGTTTCCAACATGCCGCGGCCGCCATCTTGTGCGGTTACGGCGTCGCAGAGGGAACCACTCAAGCGGTCGAGGATGGCAGTTCGCAGCAAAAAATCGCGCACGCGCTCGGGCTGGCGTTCGAGGACTTCTCCGACCAGATAATCGAGCACAAAGCGGTGACTGCCGGTGAATGCCTGGATGAAGCCGGCGCTATCGGAGCGCCCCTGCATGGAGAGCGCCGCCAGTTGCAGGCCGGCGATCCAGCCCTCGGTGCGGGCTTCGAGCGCGGCGATGTCGGCGTCTCTCAGATTCAGCGCCATCATCCGGTTGAGAAAGTCGGCGGCCTCGGCGGGGGTGAAGCGCAGGTCGCCGGCGCGCAATTCGGTCAGTTGGCCGCGGGCGCGCAGGCGGGCCAGGGGGATGGGCGGGTCTTCGCGTGTGGCAATCACCAGGCGCATCTGCGGAGGTTGGTGTTCGACGAGGAAAGTCAGGGCTTGATCTACCGGTTGGGAGTCAATCAGATGGTAGTCGTCCAGCACGAAGACGAAATGGTTCGGCATCGTTGAGATGGCATTGAGCCATTCCGTCAGAAGCGCTTCGGTGGACGGGGGCTGCGGCTGTGGTGTGCGGAGCATACCCAACAGGTCTTTTCCAATATTCACGTCTATGGTCTGCAATGCAGAGACGAGATACGCCAGCCAGCGCGCCGGGTCGTTGTCCCCTTCATCCAGTGACAGCCAGGCAGCCGGCAGCGCACAGCCGGCAAGCCATTCGCTGATCAATGTGGTCTTGCCAAAGCCGGCCGGGGCCGAGATCAGGATCAGCTTGCGCTGCAGGCCCTCATTCAGCCGCTCGATCAGGCGCGGGCGGAGGACCGCTTGCGGCCGGCGTGGGGGAATATACAGTTTGGTGGCTAGAATTTGCATAGACACAGATCAACTATTCTTTGGTCGCCCCCAGCATCGCGCGGTCAGGCCGGCCGGCAAAATACGCCATCCCTGCGCTTACCCGGCCTTCTTCCCCACCAGATAGACGGCCTGCCAGGGCTGGTAGTTGCTGTAGAACGTATCCTGGCGGATCACCTTGCCATCCAACTTGACGGTGCGCTTGATGGTGATATCCACGCCATCACGCGCCCATTCGACCTGCTTGGTCACGCCGGCCGGCAGGGTCGGGTCGTCGCGATACTCCGGCGGGGCCGGCGTGGTGACGTTGGCTTCGGTGGGGCCTTGCATCTCCACCACGCGGCCGGTGGGCGTCCCGAAGAAGTAGAAGGTGAGCGAGCCGGCGTCGTCGTTGATTTCGGTCTTGAGCAGCAGATAGCCGGCGGTGTCGTTGCGGAACTTGAAATCTACCACCGGGCTGAAGACCGTAGCGTCCATTCCCACCGGCGGCTCGTACCACGAGACGCGGTAGCCGTGCGCGGTGCGCTCCAGGATTTCCAGGCCGGCGTAGAAGGCGGCGCGGAAGACCGTCGTCGAAACCTGGCAAATGCCGCCGCCGATGCCCACCGCGGTGCGGTCGCCCCAGATGATCAGCGATTCGGAATAGCCCTGCTCGGCGGTCACCTCGCCCAGGTAGCGGTTGAAGGAGAAGATTTCGCTGGGCGGCACCAGCACCCCGTCGAAGCGCGCCGTCGCCAGCTTGATGTTCTTGGTGCGCTCGACGCTGGAACCCTTGAAGTAGGTTGTCGCTTTGACCACCAGGTCCTTGATCCCCAGGCCGGCCAGGTCGTTCGTGTCAATCATCGGCTGCACGATTTGCACCGGCATGGTGATCTGGCGGTCAGCGCTCAGGGCATGCGCTTGCAGCAGTTGCACCGTGCGCGTCACGTCGAGCTTGAAGCCGGTCTGGCTGGGCGATAGGACGACCAGCTTCTTCTTCGCCATGTCGAAATCAATCTTGCCCTCAATGGCCGGCTGATCCATCTCCTTGGCGATGGACTCGACGCGCGCCCGCAGCGCCTTCTCGGAGAGGGCCGCCATGCCGGTGATCGTGCCATCGGCTTCCACTTTTTGCTGGATCACCAGCATCTTTGCCAGCTCGTCGGGGAGCATGCCCCAATGCTGGCGCGTCGCATTGGCCGGCCCCAATAGCTCCAACGGCTGGGCAATGATGCGCTCCACCTGCGCGCCCAGCCCGGAAAGATCGGTCAGCACCGGCCGCACCTCGCGCACCACCAGGGCGACGTCGCCGCCCCGGCCGGCCAGCACCCGCTCCTCCAGTTCTTGCAGCGTGGCGGCCTCGTCCAGCTCATAGCCGACCTGGCTGGAGGTCATCTCGACGCGCGTCTCCACGACGCGCAAGGTGGCCTCGCGCACCGGCACGCGCACCTGTTGGGCCAGCGTGCTCAGATAGCGCCGCGCCTGGGCGCGGTCAAAGCGCACCGCCGGCGTCAAGTCCACGCCGCGCCGATAGGCTTCCCACTGTTCAGAGAGCGCCTGTAGCAGGCCGGCGGCGCGACCCACCACGTAGGCGCGCCGCACACTATCGCCGATGTCCAGCTCCGCGCCCAGCTCTTGTTGTGTCGGCTGCCAGGCCAGCCCGTTATAGCGCAGCAGCGGCCACCAGACCTTGCCGGCGCCGAAGACGCCCCGCAAGAGGGTCTCGGTTTCGGCGCGCGTCAGGCCGCTCACATCTACGCCATTGATGGTCACGCCGGGGTAGATGCGCTCCTGATAGCGCATCTCGAAGAGCGCGACGAAGACGACGCCGGCCGAGATCAACAGGCTCAAGGCCAGCGCCAGCCACGATACGACGACGATCAACGCGGGGCCGTCTTTTTTCATGTCCCTGCTCACCTTCAATGCGCTCCGTAGGCCGGCCGAAGCTGCCGGCTGCGCTCGCCGTGGGGATCGGGAAGCTCCGCTTCCCACATCGGCGCCCAGGCCAACCCGAAGGCGTCCAGCGAGATGTCGCTGCGCCGCGGGGCCACGCGCAACTCCTGGATGTCCGCCTCGGCGCGCGCCCAACGCTGGCGCGCGCCGGCCAGCTCGCTCTCCTGGGCAGACTGGAATTGCGTCAGTTGCTCCCGCAACTGGGCGATCATCGTCTCCGATTCGGCGATCTCTTCGCGCGCCTGGCTGGTCAGCCGGCGCTTGCGGCTGGCGGTGGAAAAGGGGCGCATGGCGCGCCGGCCGGTGAAGAAGCCGACCAGCGACTCGCCGGCCGATGCCACCTCCTCGCGCTTGCGTCCATCCAGCTCGATCTCATCTTCGGTCAGTTCCAGCTCCTCGCGACGCAGGCGCTCTTGCAAGCGCCGGATGCGCTCGGCGTAACGCCCCTGGATGCGCTCTAGCTCCACCTGCCGGCGCTCCGCGACGATCTGGGCGCAGCGTGCCCGAAAGTCGTCCTGATTCTCGTCCAGGCGCGCGTAGAGCTTCAGGGATGGGTTGTGCGTGATCACCAGGGTGCGGTCGCGCGCCACGAAGGTCATGAAGGCTTTTTCCAGGGCTTTGAGCCGGCTGGGAGTGCTGAGGGCTTCGGGCGCGTCGGCGAAACGGCCGGCGCGATGCGCCTGGGCCAGCAGATCGCCTTTTTCCAGCGCGAGTTGCTCCGCTTGCGCCCAATCGGGCACGGCGCCTATCTGCGCCGGCCAAAGGAGATAGGCCAACTGTTGCCGCAAGTCCACCCCGCTGGGGGTATGGGCGTAGCGCACTGTTGCCAGGCCGAAGATCGCCGGCAGATAGACTAGGCCGATCTGGCCGCGCGCCTGGCGGACGATCGCTTCGTCTGGTTCGGCGATGGGGAGATAGTACTGGCCCAGGCTATCCGGCAGGGCCGGCGGGGTCGCGTCCCAGGCAGCAGTCGGCGCTGGCGCGGGGCGCTCCGCCGGCGCCAATGCGGACGTCGCGGCCGGCGTGGCGGCCGGCGGGTGCATCAACTGGCGAATCTGGGCGCGGGTCAGCGGCCCGCGCAGATAGGACATGGCCCAGCGGCTGGCGAAGAGGGCCGGCGCATCGGCGTGGATATTGTGCAAGATGAAGGTGCGCGATTTCAGGCTGCCGATGAGCCGGTCGAAGTGGGCGCGGTCGAAATTGGCCCCTTCGGCGACGGCCGCGCCTTCCAGCCCTTCCAGGACGCGCGCCTTGTCGCGCTCGGTTTGCAGCTTGCCGATGAACCAGGCGCCGGCGTTGGTCAGTCCTTTGTAGTCCAAATCCACCGGGTTCTGCGTCACCAGCAGGACGCCAAGTCCGAAGGCGCGCGCCTGCTTGAGCAGGGTCAGGAGCGGCTTCTTGGTGGGTGGATCAGCCGGGTGGGGCGGGAAATAGCCGAAGACCTCGTCGAAATAAAGGAGCGCCCGCAGGGAGGTCGTCCCCGATAGGCCGCGCATCCAGGCCAGCACTTGCTCCAACAAGAGGGTGATGAAGAAGGATCGTTCGGTCTCGCTGAGGTGGGCGATGTAGAAGATGGCAACGCGCGGCCGGCCGTCGGCGGTGCGCGTGATTTGCGCCATATCCAAAGGCGTCCCGGCAATCCAGTTCTCGAAGGCCGGCGCGGCGATGATGTCGTTCAGCGCCAGGGCCAGCTCCATGCGCTCGGCGGCCGGGAAATAGGCGTCCAGGTCAAAGACGCCCAGCTTGCGTAGCGGCGGCTTCTGAATCTGACCGATGAGCTGCGCCAGATCGAGGTCTTCGCCGGCGCGCCAGGCGCGCTCGAAGAGGTGCGCCAGCAAGACCTGGCCGCGCGTCTGCACCGTCTCTGACTTGACGTTGGCCAGGGCCAGGAGCGCGTTCACGACGCCGGCCACTTTCTCGCGCAGCAGCTCCTCTTGATCGTCCCAGGAGAGGGCCGGCGCAGCCAGGGTTTGCAGGATGCTGACCGGCGCGCCGGCCTCGCTGCCGGGCGTGTAGATGACGAATTCGGCCGCGTCTTTCAGCCGGCGGACGCGCGCCGGCTCCTGATCCCACGCAGCCAGGCCCTCGCGCCACTGGCGCGCGACCTGTTCGGCGTAGGCTTCTGGGGAGAGGCCGGCGCGCTCGGCGTCGTCCGGATTGATCCAGGGCAAGAAGTCGGCCGGCCGCAGCTCCGGGAAAGTCAACAGCATGTTGGTGATGTCGCCCTTGGGGTCAATCACGATGGCCGGCACGCCATCCAGGGCGGCTTCTTCCAACAGGTCAATACACAGGCCGGTCTTGCCGCTGCCGGTCATGCCGAGGCAGACGGCGTGGGTGGTCAGGTCGCGCGCGGGATAGAAGAGGGGTTCACCCAGCGCGCCGGCGCGCGGGTCGAGGCGCTTGCCCAAATAGAAGCTGGACGGCCGCTCAATGTCGCTCATGCTGTGGATTCTGCCTCGCCCGATGATTATGTCTTGCTCAGTCGCCCTATTATAGCGTAGGCCGCCGGCCTTGTCAACGGACTTGACGCGTCCGTGAAACGGGTATATACTCTGTGCGGTACGCTGTCAGACAGCGGACTGCAAGCAACGAGCCAGGAGAGCGCACGCCATGGAGGATATGCTGCCACTATCCATCATCCCGGAAGTTGGCCGGCCGCGCGTCAGCCTGGTGCAGCTCGCCACCGAAGAGCTGCGCCGGCTGCTCGGCCGGCCGCCCTTCGGCCCTGGCGCGCAGCTCCCCAACGAGCCGGAGCTGGCCGAGAAGATGCGCGTCAGCCGCGCCACCTTGCGCTCCGCGCTCAATAACCTGGAAGCCGCCGGCGTCATCTTGCGCCGGCCCGGCGTCGGCAATTTCGTCAGCCATCTGCCGGTCTTACAGAACAATCTCAACGTCAACGCCGGCGTGGCCGACCTGATCCGCGATATGGGCATGACGCCCGGCCTGGCGCAGCTCCACCTGCGGGTCGGGCCGGCCGACGCCTCGGTGGGGGGCTATCTGGCCCTGGGCAGCGGCGCGCCGGTCGTCAGCCTGGAACGCGTCCGCACCGCCGACGGCAAGCCGGTGGTCTATTCCCTGGACTATTTCGCGGCGGCCTTCCTTGGGGGAGGGCCGGCGTCATTGTCGCCGGCCGCTTGCGCCGAGTGGTTGCAGGCCGGCGCTTCGCTTTACCGCATCTTCGAGGAGCGCCTGGGGCGGCGCATCGCCGGCGGTGTGGCGCGGCTCAAGCCGGTCGTCGCCGACGCGGAGATGGCGCGCCGGCTCGACTTGGCCGCCGGCGCGCCGCTCCTCCGCATCGAGCAGGTGGATCACGATTGGGAGCAGAAGCCGCTCATCTTCTCTATCGAGCATCACGTCCCGGAACTATGCACGTTCACCATCCATCGCAGTCGTTGACGCCCATCTTTTATCGGTCAGTCTGAGCAATCCGTCAGAGGAGGAACTCCATGTCACTCTTAGGCAAACAGATTCGTATGCGGCGTTTGATTCGCCAGGAAAGCAATTCCAGCGTGATTTGCGCCCTGGATCACGGCATGACGTCGCCGGTCTTCCTGGATGGCCTGTACGATACGCGGGCGCGGGCGCGCGAGGCCGTCGCCGGCGGGGCCAACGTCTTCATGCTCAGCCGCGGCTTCGCCAACCGCTGCGCCGGCGAATTCCGCCGCGACACCGCCCTGGCGTTGATGTTGAGCGCGTCCTCGGCCGGCCGGCCCGCCGGCCAGGTCATCACCGCCATCGGCACCGTCGAGGAGGCGCTGCGCCTGGGCGCGGACGCCGTCGTGGTCTATACGGCGCTGGCCGGCGACAATGAGGACTGGATGATCTCTTACCTGGCCGAAGTCGGCGAAGCCTGCGAAGAGTTGGGCATGCCGCTCATCGCCGAAGCCGAATGGCCCAACGCCTACCAAACGCTGGACAAGTTCTCCACCAACCTCGGCCCGGAATACCTCAAGCGCAACGCGCGCCTGTGCGCCGAGCTGGGCGCGGACATCGTCAAGGTCAATTGGAGCGGCGACGTGGCGACTTTCGGCGAGATCGTGCGCGCCTGCGATTCGCCGGTGGTGATCGCCGGCGGCACGGTCGTCTCCGATGGCGAACTGCTGACCCGCTTTGAGCAGGGCCGCGCGGTCGGGGCCATCGGCTGCTCCGTGGGGCGCAACATCTTCCAGCACAGCCACCCCGAAGCCATGACCCGCGCCATTGCCCGTGTCTTCCACGAGAAGTGGAGCGCCACAGCGGCGCTGGAAGAGCTGAACGAGGC
The DNA here is from genome assembly GCA_903872005.1 of uncultured bacterium. The sequence goes on from CAIQJD010000810.1 coordinate 7,893, forward strand.
GCTGAAGCGACGCTAAGTCGCCGTCCCGCCCCAATTCACTTTGAGAGGCAACCGATGAGCGCCAAGAGTATCCAACGGGTCGAGCTACGCGTGCCGGCCTCCACCTCCAACATGGGGCCGGGCTTTGACGCCCTGGGATTAGCCCTGGGGCTGTATAACGAATTTCGTTTCGAGCGCATCGCCGCCGGCGTCGAAGTCCATGTCACCGGCGAAGGCGCGGACATCCTGAACACGGGCGAGAGCCGCACGTACCAGGCGCTGGCGCGCGCCTGCGGCCTGTTGGGCGTCGAGACGCCGGCCGTGCGCATCCTCCAACATAACGCCGTCCCGCTGGCGCGCGGCCTGGGCGGCAGCGCCACCGCCACGCTGGCCGGCACGACGGCCGCCTTCCTCTTCGCCGGCCGCGAGCTGACGCCGCAGGCGCTCCTGGATATGGCCCTGGGGATGGAAGGCCACCCCGACAATCTGACGCCGGGGCTGGTGGGCGGGTTTACGGTGTCGCAGGTCGCCGAAGGCCACGTGCGTTACTTGAAATGCACGTCGCCGGCCGGCCTGAATGCCGTCGTCCTTATCCCCGACCGGCCGCTGGATACCGGCCTGGCGCGCGCGGCCCTGCCGGCGCAATATAGCCGGCCGGACGTGGTCTTCAACCTGGGCGGCATCGCCATGCTGGTGGCCGGCCTGGCGACCGGCCAATTGGAGCATCTGGCCTCGGCCATGCGCGACCGGCTGCACCAGCCCTATCGCGCCCCGCTCCTGCCGGGCATGTTGGAGATGATCCAGGCGGCGCTGGACGCCGGCGCGCCGGGCGCAGCCCTCAGCGGGGCCGGCTCCGGCATCTTCGCCTTCGCCCGGCCGGGCCAGGAACAGGCCATCGGCGCGGCGCTGGAGGCCGAGGCGCGCCGGCATGGCATGGGCGCATATTGCCTTTATCCGCCGCTGGATATGCGCGGCTTGCAGGTGACATGCGTCGGTTAGGCGGCTGGCCGCGCCAGTGTGGAGTGCGAAGGCAAGCCTTCGCAGTCCAGAAGAGTCTTGGATGCGAAAATGGAGCATACGCGCATGATTGATCTTCGCAGCGACACGTTCAGCCTGCCGACGCCGGCCATGCTTCAGGCGATCCAGACGGCGCGGCTGGGCAACGACTCGCGCGATGGCGACCCGACGGTGATGGAACTGGAGGCCCTGGCCGCCGAGATGCTGGGCAAAGAAGCCGCCCTGTTGACGCCGACCGGCACGTTGGCGAATCTGGTCGCCCTGCGGACGCACTGTCAGGCCGGCGCGACGGTCATCATGGAGCAGACCACGCACATCTATGATGCCGAATATGGCGGGCTGACCGCGCTGCTGGGACTGTTGCCGGCGTTGCTCCCCGGCCGTCTGGGCGCGCTGGACCTGGACGCGCTGCGCCTGGCCGTCGGCAAGGCGCGCGCCGGCTTCCCGGAGCGGGCGTTGGTCTGCCTGGAAAACACGCACAACGCCGCCGGCGGGACGACCCTGACGCCGGCCTACACCGATCAGGTCTGCGAGATCGCCCATGCCGCCGGTCTGCCGGTGCATCTGGACGGGGCGCGGCTCTTCAACGCCGCGGTAGCCCTGGGGGTGGATGTCCGCGAGCTGACCCGCTCGGCCGATTCGGTGCAGTTCTGCCTCTCCAAAGGGCTGTCTTGCCCCGTCGGATCGTTGTTGCTGGGCCGGCGCGATTTCATCGCCCGGGCGCGCCGCATTCGCAAGATGATGGGCGGGGCCATGCGCCAGGCCGGCGTGATCGCCGCGCCAGGGCTGATCGCTCTGCGCTCGGGCGTCGGCCGGCTGGCCGAGGACCATGCCAATGCCCGCCGGCTGGCCGAAGGGTTGGCCGGCGTGGCCGGCGTGCGCGTGGACATGGAGACAGTCCAGACCAACATGCTGCGCGCCGATGTGGCCGGCCTGGGGATTGACAGTCCGACCCTTGACCGCCACTTGACGGCGCATGGCGTGCGATGTATGATTTATCCGCCGACAGGCGTCCGTTTCATGACCTATCGCGGCATTACGGCCGGCGACATAGACCGTGCCCTGGACATCATCCGCCAGCTTGTCCGCGCCAGACCGTGGGCCGGCGAATCTGAGTCTCGCCAGGAGGAGCAGCAATGAGCACGATGAAACAGAATGATGCGCGGCCTATAATCGCCATCACCATGGGCGACCCGGCCGGCGTGGGGCCGGAGATTGCGGTGCGGGCGCTGGCCGATGTGGCGACCTTCCGCATCTGCCGGCCGCTGGTGGTAGGCGACGCTTCAGTGTTGCAGGCGACGCTGGAAGGGATGGGGGCGCGGTTGGCGCTGCACCCGGTCAGCGCGCCGGCCCAGGCGCAGTTCGTCCCCGGCCAGATTGACGTCCTCGACCTGCACAACGTGGATATGGCCTATCTCCAGAAGGCGCAGGTCTCGGCCATGGCCGGCGCGGCTGCCTATGACTACATCGTGCGCGCCATTGATCTGGCCCTGGCCGGCAGCGTGGATGCGGTCGTCACCTGCCCGATCCATAAGGATGCGCTCAATCAGGCCGGCCATCACTATCCCGGCCACACCGAAATCTTCGCCGAGCGCACCAAGACGCAGGATTACGCCATGATGCTGACCGCCGGCGGCCTGCGCGTGGTGCTGGTCACGATCCACATTGCCCTGCGCGAGGCCATCGAGCAGATCAACGCCGAGCGCATCGTGCGCGCCGTGCGTCTGGCCCACGAGGCCGGCCAGCTCATGGGCATCGCCAAACCGCGCATCGCCGTGCCGGGCCTGAATCCCCACGCCGGCGAGGGCGGCATGTTCGGCCGCGAAGAGATCGAGATCATTGCGCCGGCGATTGAGCAGGCGCGCGCCCTGGGCTATGACGCCAGCGGCCCCTATCCGCCCGACACCCTCTTCTATCGGGCCGTGCACGGGCAGTTCGATTTCGTCACGCCGATGTACCACGACCAGGGCCTCATCCCGATCAAGCTGATCGGTTTCGGCGGCGGCGTCAACGTTACCCTGGGGCTGCCGATCATCCGCACCTCGGTAGATCATGGCACGGCATTCGGCAAGGCGTGGCAATTCCGCGCCGAAGCCGGCAGTCTGGTAGAAGCCATCCGCCTGGCGGTGCAGATGGCCCGGGTGAAGCGCGGCAAATAGGACGCGTTGCGAGAGGAGGTCGCCATGGCCGCGACAATCGGTAGCCGGGAAGCGATAGACCTGGAAGATCGCTATGGGGCGCACAACTACCGCCCGCTGGATGTGGTCATCGCGCACGCCCAGGGCGTGTGGGTCACGGACTGCGAAGGGAAGCGCTATCTTGATTGCCTGTCGGCCTACTCGGCGGTCAACCAGGGGCATTGTCACCCGCGCATCATCCGGGCGCTGGTGGAACAAGCCGGCCGGGTCACGCTGACCTCGCGCGCCTTTCGCAATGATCGGCTCGGCCTCTTCTGCCAGGAAGCCTGCGAGCTGCTGGGCTATGACCGGCTCCTGCCGATGAACTCCGGCGCGGAGGGGGTGGAGACGGCGCTCAAGGCGGCCCGCAAATGGGGCTACAAGGTCAAGGGCGTCGAGCCGGACAAGGCTGAGGTGATCGTCTTCGACGGCAACTTCCACGGGCGCACCATCACCATCGTCGGTTTTTCAGCGGAACCGCGCTACCGCGCCGGCTTCGGCCCCTTCACGCCCGGCTTCAAGATCGTCCCCTATGGCGACCTGGCGGCGGCCGAGGCGGCCGTGACACCCAACACCGTCGCTTTTCTGGTGGAGCCGGTGCAGGGCGAAGCCGGCGTGATCATCCCGCCGGCCGGCTTCCTGCGCGGCCTCTTCCGCCTGTGCGACAAATACGACATCATCTTCCTGGCCGATGAGATCCAATCCGGGCTGGGGCGCACCGGCAAATGGCTGGCTTGCGAGCACGACGGCGTGCGGCCGGATATGGTAGTCATCGGCAAGGCCCTCTCCGGGGGCGTCTACCCCATCGCCGCAGTGCTGGCCTCCCATGAAGCCCTGGGCGTCTTTGGCCCCGGCGATCACGGCAGCACCTATGGCGGCAACCCGCTGGCGGCGGCCGTGGCGCGCGAGGCGCTGCGCGTCCTGGTGGACGAGAAGCTCATCGAGAATTCGGCCATCCAGGGGGCCTACTTGAAAGAGCGCCTGCTGCAAGTGCGCTCGCAGCACATTGAAGAGGTGCGCGGGTTGGGGTTGTTCATCGGCATCCAGTTGAAGCCGGCCGCCGGCGGGGCGCGCCGCTTCTGCGAGGCGCTGCGCGACCAGGGCTTGCTGTGCAAAGAGACCCACGATCACGTCATCCGCATTGCCCCACCGCTGTGCATCACGCGCGACGAAGTAGACTGGGCCGCCGAGCGCCTTGCCGCCGTGTTGACCACGCAGCCATAGCGCGCGGTCGGCCCCGCCGCGTCGCCGTGGGAACCCGTCTGATCCATTTTGAGCGCATTGGGAGAGAGAACATGCTGATTAGAGGCGATAAGGTCGAATTGCGCGCCATCGAGCGCGGCGACGTTCCCAATTATGTCCCCTGGTTCAACGACGCCGAGACGGTGGCCTATTTTGGCCGCTACGAGCCGATGTCCCTGGCCGCCGAAGAACGCTGGTATGAGGAACAGGGCAAAAATCCCGAAGTGCAAAACTACGCCGTCTACTTCAAGGACGAGCACATCGGCGCCGCCGGCTTCGCCCACCTGGATTTCAAGAATCGCAACGCCGAAGTCGGGTTGATGGTCGGCCGCAAGGATCTGTGGGATCAGGGCCTGGGGCGGGACATCCTGCGCGCCCTGCTGCGACACGGGTTTGATCAGTTGAACATGCACCGCATCTACCTGCGCGTCTTTGCCGAAAACGCCCGCGCGGTGCGTTGTTACGAGAAGACCGGCTTCCGCCACGAAGGGCGCCACCGCCACGCGATCTACCGGCATGGGCGCTACCATGATATTCTCTGGATGAGCGTCCTGGAGGACGAATACCGCGCCGGCCTGCCGGAATAGCCCGACGCCCTTGCGGTCACTGGGACGCGGATGGACGCGGACGCACGCGGATACATGGCGCAGAAAGGCTGCGCACGCCGCTTGTCCTCAAAGCGCCGGCTCTGAGCCGGCGCTCAATGCTTCTTCCATCCGCGTCTTTCCGCGTCTGATCCCAGAACCGAATAAGCCGGCTGCCTCTTGCGTCTGTATGGCTGATGGGATGACACATGACTGGCTCGGCAGAAGCAGACAATATCGAAGAAGCGCGCTGGATTGCCCGCAGCGCGGCCGGCGACAAAGCCGCCTTCGGCCGGCTGGTGGAGCGCTACCAGCGCTTCGCGTACAGCATCGGCTATCGCATGACCGGGCGCGCCGATCTGGCCGAAGACCTGGCGCAGGATGCCTTCCTGCGCGCCTGGCAGGCGTTGCCGCGCTTCCGCGGCGACAGCCAGTTCCGTACCTGGCTGGGGCGCATCGTGACCAACGTGAGCATTGACTACCTGCGGAGCCGGCGGCCCGAAGTGGCTTTGGACGAGCGCCTGCCGGCCGGCGCAGAGACCCTGCCGGCCCAGGCCATGCGCGCCGAGACACAAGAGGTCGTGCGTCGGGCCATCCTGGCCCTGCCGGCGCAATCGCGAGCCGCGTTAGTGCTGCGCGAATACGAGGGCCTGTCTTACAAAGAAATCGCCGCCGTCCTGGACATCCCGATAGGCACGGTGATGTCCCGACTCAATTATGCGCGCGCGGCCCTGCGCGAAACATTGGGGCCGCGCCTATTCTCAGAAGGGGGCGACCTGGACGTCCCGGGAGAACATGAAGGTGAGGCACGCACAAGCCAGCCGGCTGCTGGGCGCCTATCTGGATGATGAGCTACACGCCGATGCGCGCGCCGGCGTAGAGCGCCACATGGCCGAATGCGCCCTATGCGCCCGCCATTTTGCCGGCATGCAGCGCCTGCGCGTCCGGTTGGGCGAATGGGTCACGCCGGCGCGAGCCGCCGGCGCGGCCTGTTCCTTCTGGCTGCGCCTGGCGCAGCAGTTGCCGGCGCGGCCGGCCCAGACCCATCGGTCGCCAAGCTGGCGCGATCTGGCCTTCCCGTTGGGTCTGGCCTTTGGGGTGGGCTTCGTGCAGGCCGGCGCCTGGCTCGCCCTGGCGTTCAGCGTGGTCCTGGCGCTGGGCGCGTTCAGTTGGCTGGAGCCGTGGCTGGCCGGCGTGCTGGGCAATGCCCCGGCCCTCTCGACCAGCAGCCTGGTGCGCCTGACCTGGACCGGCTGGCTGGCGACTGAGGCCGCGTCGCTCTATGGAGCGCCCGCTGCCCATGTGGAGCAATGGCTTGGGACGGCATTGAGCTGGGCCGGCCTGGCGCTCTTCGTCACTGCCGCCTCGGCGTTGATCTTTCTGGGTTTGTCCGGCTGGGCCGGCCTGCATCTGGCGGGCCGGTCGGCCGAGAACAAAGATTTCGGACTGACGCAACTCCCTCAAAGCGAGGAGAGTTGACCCTGTAAGGAGGGGTAACGATGGATCATTTCGGTATTCTGAAACGCGCGTTGCAGGTCACTTGGCGCCACCGCGCCCTGTGGGTCTTCGGCGTGCTATTGGCGCTCGCCGCCGGCGGCGGGCAAGCGGCGCAGAACTTGCGCTATATCTTTGGCAACGGCAATCGGGGGGCCATGCCGCGGCTGATGGATGGGCTGCCCTTCAATCAGACATTCCCAACGCCGAATTGGCGCTGGCCGAACCTTAATCCGGGGGCGACGATCGCCATCGTGATTGGGATAGTCCTCGTCTGCTTGATTCTGGTCGCCCTGGTGACTATTTTGCGCTACCTGTCCAACAATGCGCTGATGAAGATGGTGGAACAGGTGGAGACGACCGGCTCGGCCGGCACAGTAGGTGAAGGGTTCCGCAAGGGCTGGTCGCGGCCGGCATGGCGCATGTTCCTGGCCGACCTGGTCATTGGGCTGCCGTTCTTCTTTGTCGCCATGGCGCTGATCCTGATTGGCCTCGCGCCGCTCCTGCTGCTGACAGTGCAGGCGACCGGCGCGCGCGCCCTGGGCATCGTCCTCACGGTCGGGCTGGAGCTGATCATCCTCCTGGTGGTCATGTTCGCCGGCGTGCTGGTCGGTCTCCTCCAGCGGTTCACGCACCGCGAGCTATCCCTGGGCAAACGGCGCACATTTGAGGCCATCGGCTCGGCCTTCGC
>CAIQJD010000811.1 GCA_903872005.1 uncultured bacterium
CGACGATGAACATCGAACTGGTCCGCACGTTGGTTGCCTATGATCGGGCGCTGTACGCCCGCGTCTGGGACAGCATCATGCGCCTGACGCCCGACCAGTTTCTCCACGATGTCCCCTATTCGCACGGGTCGTTGCGTCATCAGATGGTGCATGTGGCGGTCGTGTACGTGCGCTGGCTGCGCGCCCTGCAGGGCGTCCCCAATGCGCGGGCCTACACGCTGAACCCGGCCGACTATCCCACGCGCGAGGCGACGCGCGCCCTGTGGGAAATGACGTCCAAAGACCTCTACGACTATGTCCTGGGCCTGGAGGAAGCGGCCCTCGGCCGCATCGTGCCGGCGGCCGGCGGGCCGATGTGGCAAGTGCTGGAACATCTGGCGCTGCACGGCGCGGATCACCGCGCGCAGATGCTACGCATCCTGCACGACTTCGGCGCGCCGACGTTCGATCAAGACCTCATCCTGTACCTCTGGCCGCGCTAGGCGGCGTCCCCTCGCGAATCCCCGGTCTCATTCGGATTGGACGCGGATAGGCCAGCCGGCTATTGACTCCGCGCGTCCGGTCTTCTATAATCTATTCCGTGAGCACATTCCATTAGTAGCGTCGCAGTTACATCGCAGCCGGTCGCCGGCATTTTTCATGGGGTGGGCATTGCCCGCGCTCAGAATCCGCCCGCGTTGAAGATAGGAGGTTCAGTATGTCTTCACGGATCAAGCGACCCCTGGCCTTGCTGCGTCTCGTCCATCTGCTTGTCGCCACGAGTGTGGCGCTCTCCTGTATCCGTATGACCGTGCCTGTGGCTGTGGAGGCCGCGCCGGCCGATCCCAACTCGGCCCAGGCCGCGGTCGCCATTGACCCCAGCCCCTACGCGCAATACTACCCCAAGATTGCCGCGGACAGCGCCGGCAATCTCTACGTCGTCTGGGCCGACTATCGCGAGCGATCCGGCGGTTCTGCCATCGCCCGCGTGCGCTTCGCCTATCGGCCGGCCGGCGGCGCGTGGCAGCCCAGCGAGCGGGTAGATGCGGCGAACACTCTGCCGCAATGGCAAGCCGCGTTGGCCGTAGATGGCGCCGGCAATGCTTATGCCGTGTGGGCCGAAGCGCAGGGCAGCACCGACCGGCTGCGCTTCGGTTACCGGCCGGCCGGTGGGGCCTGGCAGCCCAGCCAGATCATCAGCCCGACGACGGCCGCGCAGACGCGTATGAGCATCGCGGTGAATCGGCGCGGCGACGCGGCCGTGATGTGGCTGCAACGCGTTACGAACTCCGTCACGCACGTCTATGTGGCGCTACGGCCGGCCGGCGGGGCGTGGGGCGCGCCGGCGCGCATCGGCGACGCCGGCGATTTGTACTCCTATACGGACATCGCCATGGATGATTGGGGGCGCGCGTATGCCATCTGGGTGAACATGGCGCGCAACGAGATCGCCTTTGCGGCGCGCGCGCCGGCTGGTCCCTGGGGCGCGGTGGAGAAGCCGCGCGACAGCCCGGTGGGCGAGGCGTCGCGACCGCGCCTGGCCGTGGACGGGGCCGGCAACGTGCATGCCCTCTGGCAAGACAATCGCAATGGGGGCGCCTCCGACATCTACGCGGCGTACCGGCCGGCCGGCGGCGCGTGGGGCGTCAACGTGCGGGTGAATGATGACGTGGGCGCTACGCTGCAATTCATGCCAGATCTGGCCGTGGATCGGGCCGGCAATGCGCTGGCCGTCTGGAGCGATGAGCGGCGCGGGCATTTCGATCTGTACACGGCGGTGCGCCCGCGCGGCGGCCCCTGGGGGCCTAATGGGCTGGCGCACGCCGGCCCGACGCTCCTGGCGGGGGCGCGCGACGCCGTGCCGGCCGGGCCGGTCGCGCCGGATGAAGAGGCGCTCACGCTGTCATCGTGGAGCGCCGATGCCATGTTGGCGCCGCTGGAGGACTACACGGCGCTGGTCTATCATGGCCCTACCGGGCCGGACGACACATCTCCCTACAACGTCTACTCGGAGGATCTGCCCAACTTCGCCGCCGATGGCAACTGTTACGGGGCCAGTGTGACGTTGCTGGCCGGCCTGGCGGTGGATCAGGGCGGCCGGTGCCAGGGCGCGAATGCTGAGTGGCCGGAGCTGAACTGGGATGAGGGCCTCTTCCCGCAGCCGCCCGCCGGCGCGACGGTGATCAGCTATCCGGTGACGGTGGTGCAGCAAGATGGCGTGACGCTCTACGTGGTGCAGGTTCCCGGCCACAATGGCATCTTCACCAATCAGAGCGACGCCGAGGCATTCGCGCACGAACAGGGCGTGCTGGCCTGGATGCAGCCGGCCGCGACGCCCTTCGGGCCGCCCGAAGCGCCGCCGGGGTATGCGCCGGCGACGCCCACGTCGGCGCCGACGCCGACCGTCGCGCCGCCGACGCCGGAGAAGACGCCGGCGCCGCCGACCCCAACGCCGGCAGCGCCCCAGCCGCGGC
>CAIQJD010000812.1 GCA_903872005.1 uncultured bacterium
CCTTGTGGCCGTCCGAAACCAGCCCCATTGAAGGATGAGCGGATGACCGATAACACACTCTATTATGGCGATAACCTGGACATCTTGCGACGCTACGTGCGGGACGAGAGCGTAGACCTGATCTATCTCGACCCGCCTTTCAACAGCAACGCTACTTACAACGTCCTCTTCGCTGAAAAAGACGGCGCGCGGGCTGCGGCGCAAGTGAAGGCGTTCGAGGATACCTGGGAATGGGACACGGCCGCCGGCGCGGCTTACGCCGAGATCATCGAAGCCGGCGGGCGCGTCTCTGACGCCATGGAAGCCTTCCGCAAGCTCCTGGGGACGAGCAATATGCTGGCCTACCTGGCGATGATGGCCCCGCGCCTGGTGGAGCTGCGCCGCGTCCTCAAGCCGGCCGGCTCCATCTACCTCCACTGCGACCCCACCGCCAGCCACTACCTCAAAGTGCTGATGGATACTGTGTTTGGACCAGAGGATTTCGTCAATGAAATTACATGGGAGCGAACGAACGCACATAACGACGCAAGAAGGAAATTCCCTGACGTTGCCGATATAATCTTGCTCTATTCCAAATCAGGGCAGTATCTATTTCATACGCAGTTTGCCGAGTATTCTGAGGAGTACATTAGCAGCTTCTATCAGGCTGTTGATGAAACGGGACGCCAATATACTACACGCGATTTGCGAAGCCCCCATCCAAGACCAAATTTGACCTATGAATACAAGGGTTTCAAGCCGCATCCCAACGGATGGTCTATCTCCAGAGAGAAGATGGAGGAATATGATCGAAAGGGGTTGCTGGTATTCCCAAAATCGCAGGACGGCAGGATTCGGTTAAAGAGGTATCTGGACGAGATGCCCGGAGTCCCTGTGTCGAGCATTTGGCATGACATCAAACCACTTCAGGCCCAGGCCGCTGAGCGACTTGGCTACCCGACGCAGAAACCGGAAGCGCTCCTGGAGCGTATCATCCAGGCCAGCAGCAACCCCGGCGACGTCGTCCTCGACCCCTTCTGTGGCTGCGGCACGGCCGTCGTCGCGGCCCAACGCCTGGGCCGGCGTTGGATTGGCATTGATGTCACCCATCTCGCCATCGGCCTGATCAAGCGCCGGCTGGCCGATAGCTTCGGCGAAGCTGCCCATTATCAGGTCGTCGGCGAGCCAACCACGTTGCAAGACGCCGAAGCCCTGGCCGCGCAAGACAAATACCAGTTCCAATGGTGGGCGCTGGGGCTGGCGGGAGCGCGGGCGGCCGAACACAAAAAGGGGAGCGACAAGGGCATTGACGGCCGGCTCAAGTTCTATGACGAGGCCGGCGGCAAAACCAACCAGGTCATCCTCTCCGTCAAGGGCGGCGGAACCAACGTGGCGCACTTGCGCGACTTGCGCGGCGTCCTGGAACGTGAGGAGGCTGCCATCGGTGTATTGATCACCCTGGAGGAGCCAAGCAAGCCGATGCGCCAGGAGACTGCCGGCGCGGGGTACTACATCTCGCCCTGGGGTCGGCATCCGCGCCTGCAAATCCTGACCATCGCCGAGCTATTGGCCGGGGCGAAGATTGACATGCCGCCGCTGCGCCAGGTCAACGCCACGTTCAAGCGCGCGCCCAGGGCGAAACGCCCCACTAACTCGCGCCAGTTGGCCCTGGAGGAGCCGGGCGAGGATGAAACGTAGCCTCACGCCTCTGGCCGTCTTCGTCGCCTCCGCGGCGACTCTGGCGGCGGCCGGCTTCCGCAACACCATGATCCGCGACGCCGGCGGCTACCTCTACATCGGCCAGCAAGTCTTGCGCGGCGTCCCGCCCTACGCCAGCCTCTTCACCCACAAGGGGCCGCTGGCCCCGCTGCTGGTCGCCCTGGGCGTGGCCCTGGGCCGGCTCTTGGGTCTGGCCGACATCATCGCCGTGCGGGCCTTCTTCTGCCTCATCGGAGCGGCGACCGTCGCCGCGCTCTATGTGCTGGTAGCGCACTGGACAGGATCGCGCCGCGCCGGCATGGTCGGCGCGTTGATCCTGCTCGGCTGCTATCCCTTCACCTTCGGGGCGACCGCCGGCCCGGAGCCAAAGCTCCCCATGTTACTCTTCGTCGTGCTGAGCCTGTACCTGACCAGCCGGCGACGCTGGTTCTGGGCCGGCCTGTGCGGCAGCCTGGCCGCGCTCACCTGGCAGCCGACGGCGATCTACCCGGCCATCACACTGTTCCTGGCGGCCCTGGCCGGCCGTAGCATCGCCCCTGGTGGGCATCCGAATTCGGACGGCCACAAGGGCCGATACTACGAGGAGGGCGCCGGGCGGGGCCGGTTCTCAGCGGTCGCGGCGGCGCTGGCCGGCGCGCTGCTGCCGGCCGCGCTCATCGTCGGCTACTTCATCGAACGCGGCGCGTTCCCCCTCTTCCTGCGGAACTACCTCCTCTTCAACGTCACGCAGCTCAATCGCGGCGCGGCTTCGCTGCTGCATCACTTCCGCGTCCCGCTGGAAGTGACCATCCTGAACTACCGCACCGCGCTCGTCCCGATCCTGGTCGGCTTTGCCGGCATGGCGCTGCTGTATATCGAGCGCCTCCGCGCCGGCCGCGCCTGGCGCGACCGCTGGGCCGATCCTTATGCGCCGGCGCTCCTCTCTTTCCCGCTGCCCATCCTCTGGTCGCTCAAGGACTTCCAGGGCGCGCCGGACTTCTACGTCTTCCTGCCGACCATCGCCCTGGGCTGCGCCCTCCTGGCCGAACGCGGCTTGCGCGCCCTGGAGCGGGACGCGCGGACGCGCCGGCTGGCCGGCGCGGCGGCCCTGGGCCTGTGCCTGGCGCTATGGGGCGCGACGCTCTACAACAACCGGGCGCAGCGCGACTGGCAACTGGATCGCTTCCAGCGCGCCGCGCAGCAGATCGTCGCTCGCTTCGGCCCCGATGTGCGCGTGCTGGCGCGCGGCCGGCCCTATGTCCTCGCGCTCCTGGGCAAGACCAGCCCCACGCCGCACATGAACGCCAACTACATCTTTGACATAGACATGCAGTCTTTCCCCGGCGGCTATCCGGCCTGGCTGCGCGAGATAGAAGCCTTCGACCCGCAAGTCATCGCCCAGGGCAAGATGACCGGCCTCTACGCCGAGGTCTTCCGCGCCTGGCTGAATGAGCGTTACGCCGTGCAGAAGTACACGCCCTGGAAGATCTACGTGAAACGCGAGCTGCTGCGCCCCGAAGAGTTGTTGCCCATCATTCCCACCGAGGAGAATGGCGATGTTGAGGAATAGCGCCCGGCGCTGGCTGCCGGCCCTGTTGGCGCTGGGCATGACGGCCTTCGTTTTCGCCAATGCCGGCTTCCGTAACCAGATGGGCGTAGATGGCGGAAGCTACCTCTTTGCCGGCCAGCAAGTCCTGCGCGGCATTCCGCCTTACGTCAGCATCTTCACCCACAAGGGGCCGCTGGGCGGGCTGATCTACGCCGCCGGCGTGGCGCTGGGCCGCGCCGGCGGCCTGTCCGACGCTCTGGGCGTGCGGTTCCTGTTCTATGCTCTGGCCTGTCTGGCCGCGCCGGCGCTCTACCTTTGGGCGGAGACGTTGTTGAAATCGCGCCGCGCCGCCCTGTTGGCGACCCTGGTTCCGCTCGGCTCGTACTACATGGCCCAGAAGGCGACTTCGGCCGCCGATCCGAAGGCGGCGCTCCTGATCCTGGTGATCCCATGCCTCTACTTCACCAGCACGCGGCGCTGGTTCTGGGCCGGCCTGAGCGGCGCGCTGGCCGGCCTTCTCTGGCAGCCGGCGCTGATTTTCCCGGCCATCGCGTTGGGGCTGGCGGCCGGGGCCGGCCGGGGCCGTAGCCTGGCCCCTTGTGGGCGTCCCGGCCCAGACCCCGCCCGTAGCATCGCCCCTTGTGGGCGTCCGAATTCGGACGGCCACAAGGGCCGAGACTACGCGGAGAGCGCGCCGGCCGGCCACGCGGGCCTGAACTACCGGGCCGTAGCGGCGACGCTGGCCGGCGGCGCGCTCCCGTTCCTGGCGATCCTGGCCTATTACGCCGAACGCGGCGCACTCTTCGAGCTTGTGGATCGCTACCTCCTCTATAATATCCTCTTCCTGACACGCGACCACGGCTCCACACTGGCGACGATCCTCTGGCCGTTGCAGACCGCCTATCGCCACGAGCCATTGCTGTTCCCGGCCCTGGCTTTGGGCGCGCTGATGCTGGCCGGCCTGTATGTCCAGCGCATCGGCAGCTACCGCTCCTGGCGCGATTTCCTGTCCGACCGCTTCGCGCCGCTACTCCTCTCGCTCCCCATCGTCGTCCTCTGGTCCATCAAAGATTTCCAGGGATCGGACGACCTCTTGATCTTCCTGCCCTATGTCGGCGTGGGGTTCGCCATCCTGTTGGAAGCCGGCCTGTCGGCCGGCGCGGCGCGCCTCGGCCGGTTGGGGAACATCATGCTCATCGTCTGCCTGTGCCTGGGATCGCTGGGCGTCTGCGCCTTCCGCAATCGCATTCACCGCAACTGGGACCTGGACGCCCAGGAACGCGCCGCCGCCGAGATCCTGGCCCGCTTCGGCCCCGATGTGCGCCTCGCGACCAGCGGCGTGCCCCAGGCGTTGGCGCTGACCGGCCGGCCCGGCCCAACCCCGACCCTCTATCCCTATCTCATCCGGCCCTTCTTTCCGCACCTGGAAGCGCGCTTTCCGGGGGGATTCGCCGGCTGGCAGGCCGGCGTGGAGCGCTTTGACCCCGACCTGATTTTGATGCACACCGCGGACCCGCCCTACGGCAACCAGTTCCGCGCCTGGA
>CAIQJD010000813.1 GCA_903872005.1 uncultured bacterium
TATCCGAAAGAGAAGCGCGGCGACCTGGTCATTGACCTGATGGCATGGCAGGGCATCAAGCCTCGGTTGGACTACATGCCCATCGCCCAGGAATACCTGCGCAAGCTCGGCTTCAAGTCCAACGTGGACATCATTGACAACGCCTTGATCACCGACTACTCGCAGGGCGCCGGCCCGCGCGGCAAGGACTGGGACTTCCACGTGTTGCTCTTCGGCCCCGGCGTGGATCCCGCTGGTATGGTCGCCTTCATGCTGCCTGACAGCACCTCGAACTGGGCCTACCGCACCTGGCCGGTGCGCCCGGATGCGACGACCGGCAAGAAGGCCGGCGTGAAGCCCTACGAGAACAAGCGCATCGTTGAGTTGCTCGACCTGCAAGCGAAGGAAACCGATCCTGCCAAGCGCAAGGCATACTTCCAGGAAATTGACTGCCTGTACAATAACGATCTGCCGGCCCTCACCACGGCAGCGGCCTCGTTCCTGATCGGCACCAGCAAGCGCATCCAGGGTATGAACTGGGGGGAGAACGCTGGCCTGGGCCTGTACACCGTCATGTACAAGCCCGGCGACTGGTGGATCTGGGACACGACGAAGAAGTAGTAGTCTGTCCTGACGGCATCGCTGGTCGTAGAGACCGATGCTATCCGGTTACCCGTGGCGTAAAGAGGCGCCGGCCGAGACCCGGCCGGCGCCCTTGTCGTATTTCCAGCGGAAAGGAGTCACAGGCGGAGAGCAGGGGTATGCGCCAGCCCGAGATTGACCTCACATTGTCTCGCTGCCCGGGAGCCGACCTGTCAGGCCCCGATCAGCCTAGTTGTTGCGAAGCCATGGAGGGCCAAAGATGAAGAGATATGCCTTGCTCATTGTCGTCTTGGTTCTTGGACTGCTATTGAGCGCATGTGCGCCGGCGACTCCGCAGATTATTGAGAAGATCGTCAAAGAGACGGTCGTCGTCGAGAAAGAGAAGGTTGTCGAGAAGACGGTCGTCGTCGCGCAGACGAAGGTTGTCGAGAAGGAAAAGGTCGTCATGGCGACCGCTGTTCCGCCGACCGCCGTGCCCGTGGTGCCCAAAGAGAAGCAGATTGGCGGCACCTTGAACGTGTGGCAGCCGAATGGCTGGCCAGAGCCGGCCTGGACGCATCACAGCAACTGGGAGAGCGTTTGGGCGACCAGCCCGATGCGGGATGTGCTGTTCTGGCCCAAGGCCGACGGTACACTGGAGCCGCAGTTGGGCGAAAGCTACACCGTCTCGAAGGACGGCCTGGTTTACACGTTGAAGCTGCGCAAGGGCGTCACGTGGCACGATGGCAAGCCCTTCGGCGCTGATGACGTCATCAACAGCATCTACGTTTTCTGGAGTCCTGAGAAGCGCCCGCTGTCCGAAGTGCGCTACGGCCGCACGACCAAGGGCCTGTTGGACTACAATGCTGGCAAGGTGAAGGAGATCGCCGGCGTTAAGAAGATTGATGATCTGACCATCGAATTTACCCTCGATAGTCCCGACGCCGCGTTCGCGCCCCTGGTGTTCACCAACTATCCGTTCAACACGATCTATCCGAAGCACATCATGGATACGTTGGACAAGACGAAGTTGAATCAGGGCAACGA